>JAYTAO010000100.1:0-12206 GCA_043737435.1 Rhodanobacteraceae bacterium
ATCAACGATAGTGAATAATTACCCGCTCAACCAGAGCGAAATCGTACGGAACCTTATGACCGGCTTCAACAAGAATTAGTGACCGGCTTGGCTAGGAATGCGCACTAATGATCCAAATCGCTACACTTTGGCCGAAGACGGGCTGAGCCTGGCGCTCGGATTAGCGCTCTTAGATTTGTTACGTACAGCAATTAACAATAATCGGAACGCTGCGACAGCGCTGGCCCTATTCATTGAGCCGATTGCAGCTTTAGACGACACTGCGACGGTGCTGTTTGCCACCTTTATTGTGAATGCGCCCGGCGACTACTACGCATGCGCTATCGATGTAGTACTTCTAAAAAGCTTTGCCGACATCCAAAACCCAGATCAAAAGGATTTTGAGGAATTCAAAGGTTTTGCACGCACGCGGCTTTCGAGCTTTATGGCATGCGCGCGAGAACTTTGTTTGACGGGTGCCAGGCAGGCAAATTTTGCTTGGTTTGAAGTGGCGTTGATGACGGTGAGTCGTGATCCGAAACAGTGGCAATTAATGTCGCCCGTAGTTCAGGCATGGCTTTCTCTGTATAGTGACGCGCCAGAATTGTCGGCGTTTAAGCGCAAAGGCCAGGACACTGCCGAAGAGATCGAATTAGAGTTTGATGAAAAACGCACCAAAATCAAATCGAAAATTGAGGGCTTTTCAGATGCGGAGAAGGTGTTTTTTCAACGATTGGATTTGGTAGTTGGCAATTTAGATGTACTTTCGAAATTTGCGTTTTACTTGCTAGCAGGTAAGCCATTAGAACCATTTTCGGCTAGTTTGATGAACTGGTGTTTCTCAGTATCGTTTAACTCGGGGCGTGACTGCCCGTGGCAAAACATTCAACATTTAGCTCAATTCAATAGGATAGATTGGGTTCGGACTCGTTCGGCTTTGCTGGCGCAGGCCAAAGTGTTCATACTGACTACGCCATCAACAACAGGGAGTTATGCCCTCAGCAAAGTTTATTCTGTAACCGGCGATTCTGAAGATGAAACGTGTGCGGTTGAGATTCGTAACAAACGTCGGCGAAAGGAATTGCCATTTTTCGGGCGGTCGCGATTGATTGAGAAACTTTGTTCGGTTGATCCGTGCGACCCAAATTCGCGACTGCCTGAGGAAATCCAATCGACGAGCGAGCGGGTTTTGGCAATGGATGTTGGTGAATTACGTGCGAGTCGTGAGAATACGATGGAGCTGAGCTTATTTAACGATGCGCGCGCCTGTCTCGCTCGATTTAACCGAGGCGCCGCTATTTCAATGCATCGCGAACTTATTTCGAATATCGTTAATCGAGAGGGTCAGGCACTCATCTACGGGCTTTTCGGGATTAACCAAGACATCGCATTGTTGGGGCAAAAAAACGTCCAGATTCTGATAGACAAGCGTTTGCACAGATCACCAGACGGGTTAACTGTTGAAGATCAATGGTTCATTTCGCAGTACAGCCTGTTATTGGTATTTCCTTATCTTGATGCGCCTCAACAAGTGGTTCAATTGGCGTCGCTCAATGAAGGAGAGGCGATTCTTCTCGAGCTATTCCATGCAACGAAACCCATGTTGCCCGCTCAAGTTGAACTTCTAATTGAGGCTGCAACTAAGGCGACTGATCAGAACAAACAAATGGCACTGATTGGTGCCGCGCGAAATTGCACAGGCGCATTGACACAAAGAACAATAATTCAATTGGCAAAACTTCTACCCGTTGCGGCGAGTGGCGTGCGCGCTCAGGCGTACGCGATGATTGCTGAAACTGGCGATGCTGATCTATTAAGTGCCATTGTTGAAAGTGGTTTGGATGCCAGCAACATTAACGACCACAATAACTTCGAGGCCAGATATGGCTCTAGCGCCCTGTTGCGAGCCGCAAATCTAAACTTGATCGTTGACACGCAAGCGCTCGAACGCATTTCGTCCATGTCATATGGTCAGGCCGCCCTGCTTTTAGGGGACGTAGCACGATCTGAGATTGCAAGACGAATCGATAATGCAATCACAAGGGCATCCCACGATTCCGTGATGTTGGGGCCGGATAGTCGCGTTCATTTTCTTGAAGGGGAAGTTCTCGAATCGGTTCGATACGATGTGCTGGACTCAGAAAGCGAAAAGCCATTATCAATGGAAGCGTGGTTGGACGGACTCGGCAATGAAAACAATGCACGAGAAAGGCAAAAGAGCCGAAATAATTCGCACGATGACTTTAGAGGCAGAATTCTACAAGCGGGACTTGGGATTGCTTTATGTCCCATGTCAATTGAAGAGTTTGAGTTTATTTTGGGTGCTGCGCCGAATTTCCGAGAGCGCTGGTTCCACGCATTCACACTCATGCCTGATGCCGCGTTTCGGCTGCTAAATCACCTTGCTGTGCTGTTGGCCAACGCGTTGAGCCATGGTTCGCCTGCACTGTCAGCACAGATTTTTGAACGCTGCAAATTCTTGCGTGCCTCCGTGGACGTGCGCCATTGTTGGTCAGATATTAGTTTTGTGCAGTCGATGCTGTGGCGCAGTGCGCGCAGCGAAGAGCTGGATCGGTTTCGCTTCGCGCAATTGAATCGCGCACGAACTGACCATGATTTAGCAATGTCCGTATTGGCTGCTATTATGGCAAATCAATTACCGCTTCTAAAAGCGTGTATCGCCGAAAAACTATCCTCAGAATTTCCAAGCGAAATTGCACGGGCGATAATGGTGATCGGATTTTCCGATAAGACCGAGCAAAATGATCACCGATTGGCGCGGTTCCACGGGAAAAGCGGCATGGTTGGAAAGGCTTACACAGCAGCAATCTAGGCTTACGAGCGAAACGCTTGGGCGCGGCATTGGTTTGCACGAGTTTGTCAAAGCGAGTGTAATGAAGATTTTTGGCGCAACTGTGTCTAGTTAGCCAAAATTGTCGATGGGCGCTTTGAACTTTGGAATGGTGAATACGCTCGGACTGGAACGCCGATAAAACTATTTCAGTCGAGTTTTGAAAATCAAATCAGTTCGCGAATTATAAAATGGGAAAACGAGCGCAAGAAAAAGCTCTTTGGGCAGGATCCGCCAGATCGGGTATTTTTGCCTGAGTAGACCTCAAAACCTGACTACTTGAGCTGCATACCTGCTGGTATGGCTGCTTTGATTGATGAAGTGGTGCCGGTGAGAGGAATCGAACCTCCGACCTACTGATTACGAATCAGTTGCTCTACCAACTGAGCTACAACGGCATGGAAACGTAAGGCGTGGCTTCGGAGCGGCGTAAAATTTTGCCTCTGCCCGACGATGTTTCAAGTCAAGTCTAAAACGCCTTTGCTTTGATGACAAGGGCGTTTATGAAGACGCGTTTATCGTGCGCCCTGGCGTTTGCTGTTGCGCTTATAACTTTGGCGTGTCGCGTAATTCACGACGTAGGATTTTGCCGACGTTGGTTTTCGGAAGTTCCTTGCGAAATTCGATCACGCGGGGTTGTTTGTAGCCGGTCAAATTTTCTTTGCAGTGTGCTTTGATCGCTTCTGCTGTTAGGCTGGCGTCTTTTGCGACCACGACGACTTTGACGGCTTCGCCGGTTTTGTCGTCCGGAATGCCAACCACGGCGACTTCAAGCACGTTCGGCATCAGCGCGATCACGTCTTCGATTTCATTCGGGTAGACGTTAAATCCGGATACCAAAATCATGTCTTTTTTGCGATCAACGATGTAGAAAAAGCCTTTTTCGTCCATCCTGGCGATGTCGCCAGTGAGTAACCAGCCGTCGCTGGTGATGGATTTTGCCGTTTCTTCGGGGCGTTGCCAGTAGCCTTTCATCACTTGCGGGCCGCGCACGTATAGCTCGCCTGGGGTGCCGGATTCGACGACTTTGCCGTCGTCATCGCGTACGTCAAACTCGGTCGAAGGCAAGGGCAGGCCGATTGAGCCGGTATATGCCGGTGCGTCGATGCGGTTCATTGAGCAAGACGGTGAGGCTTCAGTCAGGCCATAGCCTTCCACCAATGTCACACCGGTAATTGATTTCCAACGCTCGGCAACGGCGCGTTGTACCGCGGCACCACCGCCGACTGCGATTTTTAGCATCTTAAAATCGATAGCGCTAAATCCGTCAGTATTCATCAGGCCATTGAATAATGTATTGACGCCGGTTATTCCTGAAAATGAGGTTTCACTGAGCAGTTTTACAAAATCCTTCATATTGCGTGGATCGGTCACCAGCACGTTTAATGCGCCTATGCGCATAAAAATCATGCAGTTAACGGTTAACGCAAAAATATGATAGAGCGGTAGCGCGGTCACAATGGTTTCGTGCCCGTGTTTTAAACCTAGGCCCAGCCACGCGCCGCCTTGTTCCATATTGGCGACAATATTTCTGTGCATCAGCATCGCGCCCTTGCTTAAGCCCGTGGTGCCGCCGGTATATTGCAAAAACGCCAAATCTTCCGAATGAATATCAGTGGCCGGTATTTTGTCGCCACTGCCTTGTGCAAGTGCGGTATTAAAACCAATGGCGCTAGGCAAATTGTAGGTGGGTACTAATTTAAGTTTATGGCGCACCACTAAATTAGTCACCAGACCTTTGAAAAAACCGAGTTGGTCGCCAAGCCCGGTAATGATCACGTGCTTAATTAGCGTTTCATCAATAACCTCGCTCAACGTATGCGCGACGTTTTCAAACACCACGATGGCTTTGGCACCGGAATCGAGCAGCTGATGCTTTAGCTCTCGCGGGGAATACAGCGGATTGGTGTTCACCACCACGCAGCCCGCGCGCAACGCCCCAAACATGGCGATGGGATACTGCAGCATATTGGGCATCATGATCGCGATGCGGTCGCCTTGGCTTAAACCCAAACGGTTACGTAAAAATGCGGCAAATTGCTTGGAACGGCGGTCCAACTCTCTGTAGGTCAACGTCACGCCCATGTTTTGAAATGCTGGCCGTTCCGCAAATTTTGTACAGGATGTCTCGAATACTTCGACGATTGAGCGAAATGCGGTTGGGTTAATTTGCTCAGGTACGCCTGGCTGGTAGGATTTGATCCAGGGGCGGGAGGCGGCGCTTGGCGTAGTCATGGAAAATCCTCGGTAAGTTTGCTTATGTCTAACCATGCCATTAGAGTCAGCACTCGACAAGCGTTAAGTAGATGAAAATGCGTTCTTTTTCGATTCATTTGCCACGCGTGCTGCTGTTTTTTTCACTGATCCTTGCCCTGTTTGCCTGCGCAAAGACACCGAATGAGCAGTTGTTGCGTGCAGCCATTGATGGCATGCAGGCCGCAGGCGAGGCGCGTGACGTCGGTGCTTTTATGGCATTTGTTAGCGATGACTTCAGTGGTCAAAGCGCCAGCTTGGACAGGCGCGCACTTGCGGCGTATGTTTTAGGGATTCAAATGCGCACCGAAAATATTGGGATCACCCGTACCAAAACCACGATAACCATGGACGGCGCGCGTGCCAAAGTAGAATTCGCGCTGTTGGTTACGGATGGTGGGAAAATGCTGCCTTTGCAAGGTCAATTTGTTGCGGCGCAAACCCAGTGGCGTTTCAGTAAGGGCGCGTGGCAGTTAGCAAGCGCCAATTGGACTGGCGCGTTGTGAGTGGTCAACTATTTTTTCGCACGATCCATTGGAAGCAGTGACTCACATCCGGCATTCCCTTCAACTTGTCTAGTTTGCGCTGCCAACTTTTCCGTCGCGCGGCAAGTCTGGGAATGCCACAAGTCTTCTAGTCGATGCACATTGCTGTAGCCCAGTTGTTCGATGACAGGATAGCCAAGCGTGGTGAGCGCAACCCTACGGGTTGGCACAAAATTGTTAGTACAGTAAATGACAATTCGATAATCGCTGTTGGGCACAATTTTTTTTAGATGCTCTAGCGTCAACGCCTCAACGGGAAGGTTAATCGCACCGCGAATATGAGCGTGCTTAAAAGATTTTTTCGAACGCAAATCAATAAGTATCACGGCTTTGTTAGCGAGCCAATCAGCCAATTGCTTTGCATTTACTTCCGTCTGTAGTGACGCGCTGGCTTGCCGATAAAAGTCTTGCGGCTTGATTTCATTCCCGACTGGCGGGGTTTCGGCGCAGGCCGTGGGACCCAGTGCAAGGGTAATGACCAACCCCAAAAAGTAATTCCTGTTCATTGGTGCCAACTCCGGATTGCCGCCGCCCGCAAGCTTAAATCTTTTGTCAATTTAATTCGAGCGCGCCGCAATCGCACTTAACGTAGGTGCTGTTGATACTTGAGCTGGTGACTGACACTGTAATTCGTGCGATGCCTAACATCGCAACAATTTCATATGGAACGGTGGCATGAGCGAAGTTTCTGGATATTGCAAATTTATTGGCTTCATGATGAAAAGTAGTGGGGCCAGTTTCGGACTTGGGTTGCTAGCGATCTGCTGTAGTCCTGGATTTGGACCCTGCGGACCAACCGATATCTTTGGCGCATTCGCACTTTTAGCTTGTGTATTGGGAATCGCAGGTTGGCTCGTATTTCTCGTGACCTTCCTGTTCGCAACTGATTAGCTCAATTACTTTAATGCCTGCGCCAGAAACAAATAGATCTCACGCCAAGCTTGATCACTTTGCTGTTTTTCCAGGCCGATTAACGCTTCACGCCGAATCAAAAAACCATGAGTGGCATTAGGAAAATAGCGCACGGAGGTTTTAAGCGCGTGCTTTTTCAGCGCATTTGCCAGAGCTTCCGCTTGGCTTGGCGGCA
Source organism: Rhodanobacteraceae bacterium (assembly GCA_043737435.1). Taxonomy (GTDB): domain Bacteria; phylum Pseudomonadota; class Gammaproteobacteria; order Xanthomonadales; family SZUA-5; genus JANNYA01. Next base: position 6,716 of record JAYTAO010000100.1, read on the forward strand.
CAATTTCATCCAACTTGCCTTGCATGATCAGTATTTCCAAACTCGGATCAAGTTTGTCTAAATTCACCAAACCGAAACGCTCGGCATACTCTTTTGGGCGGCTTTGTGGCCCAGTGCCATAGATTTTCATAGTCAAAGCGTCTTGATCTAATTGGTTGGAGTCCCGCAAGTACTGCACCCAGCGATAAACGTCGCTGACGCCGTAGCTAAACACCAAGGCTTTGAAGCGATGTGCACGTTTGGCAGCTTGCAGGCTAATTAATGCGCCGTGGCTAAAGCCCACGAGCCCAACTCGGTGCGGGTCGATATTCTCAATGGTGGCATTTTGCTCTAACCAACTTAACCCCGCTAACACATCGTCCACTTCGCCAAGCGCTACCTCAATTTTGCCTTCGCTTTGATCTTCGCCGCGAAAACTAGAGGCAAACACCACGTAACCTTGGGCACTCAGTTCGCGGCAGCGACGTTTGGAATTTTCGTTTAATCCATCAATGCCGCCATGGTTGAAAATGATGACAGGGTAACTTTGCGTTGCAAGAGCTTGACTAGTAGCGTACCTGTCGATAGGCAGGTGTCGCGGAATTTTTTGCGGAGTAACAATGAACGCATTAATTTTTAGCGTTCCGCTTGGGTAAAAAATAGTACGTTCACTCGCAAAGATCGGCAAACAAATACTAAAAGTTATTAGGCAAAAGAACAGTCGAAATCGCTTCATATCTTTGACAGCGCGCCGGTCTATGGCGCGTCCAAAAACGGTTAAGCTTCGTAGTGAAGCATTGTTTTTCACCCTATGTCCAACTTAAAGGTTAAACATGACTGATTCGACGTCAAAGCGAACGCGAACTTTGCCAACGTTAAGCTTCGGTGTTTGCAAACGGATTTGGTTTGAGCGTTCGGCCAAGTCCCTTGCTATTTTTTTGGCTATGGTTTTCGCCGGAATTACGCAGGCTGCTGAAATTTCCGGGAAAGTAACGCTGACGTCTGACGGCAAACCGCTATTGATTACCGAGTCACGCGAGGCGGTAGTGTATTTTAAGAGTGCTATCAAAGCGCCGCTATTGGTGCCAAAAATGCCGTACGTGATGCGCACAGAGCGTAAAGCGTTTGTGCCGAGTGTGTTGCCAGTGATGCAAGGCGCGCTCGTGGTGTTTCCAAATTCGGACCCAATTTTGCACAACGCTTTTTCGACCGCGCAGGGGAACGGCTTTGACACAGGGGTATATGGCAGAGGTGAAGGCGAATCAAATACCTTTAAAAGTGTGGGTGTGGTGCGCGTTTACTGCAATGTGCATCATTCGATGATGGCGAATATTTTAGTATTGAACACGCCGTTTTTTGCCACGCCCGATGTGCAAGGCCGGTTCCAATTTAAAAACTTGCCGGCGGGCCCGGGTGAGCTGTTTGTGTGGCACGAACGCGCCACGTTATACCGCAAGGCATTTACCATAAATGCGAATTCCATTTTTGTCGAGCCTGTTTCGATGAGTTTGACTAAGAAACGAATTCCTCCACATCTGAATAAATTTGGTCGTCCGTATCGCAGGAGTAATGACGGTGGTTATTAAGGCAACAGGGGTTCTAGAGGCATCACCTCGCGCTCGAGCGGCACAGAAAATACAATTTTACAACATTCGGATAGCGCAGCGAGGCTTTGCTATGCCGCTGTTTTTAAAGATATTTTTAGCGATCACCTTGGTGGTCGCGTCGGCGTTGCTGGCCGCGATTTTGGTAACGACGCGCCAAGGGAAAATCGCTGCGGAAGGTCAAGTCAGCCGTGATCTGAAGCAAATTTCTGCGGCGCAACTTTCAATTGAAGGATCTGCATTTGGCGATATTGAAGTCAAAACAAGTTTTGTTAGTAGCGACCCTAACGTCGCCCGATATTTTGACGCTGCCAGTAGCGACAACCTCGGCATTACTGACGATTTGAGCGGCAACGATCTGGGTTTAACCGACGCTGCTGCGGAAACGGGTGTTAGTGCTGAAGGCCAAGTTTCTATAAAAGACTTATTGAACGAGCGCATGACGACGCTTGGGGTAGATTTGGGCATAGTGCTCGATGCCTCGGGTTCTGTTATTGCCAGAGTGCCCCAGGAGGGTGAGGCCTTGCAGGAGTCGCTTGCCAATGACGCATTGGTTTCAGTCGTATTAAACGATGAAAAGGCTAATAATCGGTCTGGCTATTGGCGTGACCAAGGAAAATTGTATTTAGCCGCGATCAGCCCCATTGTTTCGGGTGAAAATCTAGTGGGCTATGTGCTTTTGGGCAATGCTATCGATAAGCGCACGGCAGACAAGATCGCCTCGATTAGCAGCGCAGAAGTTGCGATCTATGCGCAAAATAGCAAGGGCTTAAAGTTATTAGGAACCTCGCTAAACGTTGAAAGTATCAAATCATTGGAATCGGCAGTTTCGGCGCAGTCGGCGCAAATGAAAGCCGCGATGTCGAGTGCATCTAGGCTGGACTTCACCATTGACGGCCGTGCCTATGCTGGCGAACTCACCACCATTTTCGGTGAAGGTAAAGTGCCGCTAGGGGCATTTCTTGGTCTTACCGCAACCGAGGCGTCAAGGGCAAACTTTGTCGCGATTCAACGTGCGGTTAATTGGACCGGAATAGCGGCTTTGCTTGCAGCGCTTTTGGCATCCTGGTTTTTGACGCGCGCTTTGCTAAAACCGATTCGCACCCTAGCAGACGCTGCTGATAAAGCTGCGGCAGGCGATTACACCCAGCAAGTGACGGTAAAAGGAACTGATGAAATAGGCAAATTGGGGCAAGCTTTTGATTCCTTGCTGTCCAGTTTGCGTGAAAAGGGCGACATGGAAGGCTACGTCAGCAGCTTGAGCAAGTTTTTACCCGAGCCTGGCTCGGAAATGACAGTGCGGAGTGCGCCGCACGTACCTGCGCAGCGCTACGCGATGACCTTACTAGGGATGGACTTCCGGCGCTTTTCTCAAAATGTTCCGGTAGGCCAAGAAGCGATTGCGATGACACAGCTTGCCACGCTTCACGCTGACGCGGTGGCCATCGCAAATGCCTTTGACGGGCGTGTTTTTGAGCATCAGGGAAGCCGGTTACTCATCGGTTTTGGCGGAGAGAAGCGGCAACTGCGCGCGATCCATGCGCTTGCAGCACTTTTACGCCGAGCGGCAAGTTTAGGTGCCGGTGCAGCGCCCGCCGCCGCCATTCACGACGGCGAGTTTGTGCATGGTTCCTTGCCTAACTTTGAGCCGCTCAGTGCCACAATAGGGCTAGGCACAGCCCAACTAGCGCGTTTGCTTGGAGAAGCCGGTGCTGGGCAAACAATATTAGGTCCAAGCTTCGCAAAAGGTCTCAACGGCGTGCTAGAACGCGATGCGTTGTTGGAACCCTCGCTTGCCACTGGCGCGGCTAGTGGCAAGCGTTTTTACGCGCTCACTGCGAATGACTTGGCGAATTTGCCGAATTTGCCCGCGCCCGAACGCGATCCCAATTCGACTATGTTGAGCGGCAATGAAACTCGTGTTGCGACCGGCAGCGTGAATGAAAGCAACGCGCACAGATTGGCACCGGGTATGCGTTTAGGCGGTCGCTACGAAATTCAGTCCGTGCTCGGAGCCGGCGGGATGGGCGTGGTTTATAAGGCGCATGATTTAGAACTGGATGATGTGGTCGCGTTGAAAATGCTACGCGGCGCGGCTTTGATGGATGGGGAACACCTGGAGCGCCTGAAAAGCGAACTGCGCTTGGCGCGCAAAATTACCCATCCAAGTGTGTTGCGCACACACGATTTTGGCGACGTGAACGGCCAGCCGTTCATTTCGATGGAATACGTCCGCGGGATGACGCTACGGTATTTGCTTGAGCAATCCGGGAAGCTGCCGTTTAGCGCGGGCTTGCGTATTGCAAAGCAAATTGCCGGTGCGCTGCATGCGGCACATGCCGTAGGCGTACTGCATCGCGACATCAAACCCGAAAACGTCATTTTAGAAGCTTCAGGCAATGCCAAGCTAATGGACTTTGGTATCGCTCGCCCCATTCGGCGCACAGCACCCGGGCAAACTCAACCTGGAATGTTTATCGGCACACCCAATTACTCGCCACCGGAAGCGTTGGCGGGCGAAGAAGTTGATGCACGTTCTGATGTTTATTCGATGGGTGTGATGCTGTGTGAAATGTTTTGCGGTAGTTTACCGTTCAACGCCACATCGACAATGGAGCTCTACATCGCACATTCGCAGTCGGTGCCGATTGCCCCCTCAACTTTGTGGCCCGAGATTCCAAAACCACTTGAAGCGATTATCCTCAAGTGCTTGGAAAAGCCACCAGCGGCCCGCTTTGTTAGTGCCGAGGCCTTGTTGGAAGCATTGAATCAGCTTCGTTCTTAATTGGAGTCTTTATGTCTTTAACTCGACTGGCCCTAACAAGTGTGCTTTTGGGATTGTGTTCTGCGCCGCTGCTAGCACAAGAGGATGGCTTAGGTTTTGTGTCATTTGGCGACGCGCGTTTGCGTTATGAGCACACGCGCCACATTCCGGTCGAAATTGAACGAGTGCGGGCGCGGGTGCATTTAGGCGCACTGTATTTGGGGATGGAGGGCTGGGAATTCGGCGCTGCGGTGGCGCTCAACACAGGCACTGATGACGCGCGTGACAATCGCCGCAACCGGGATAACGAGCGCTCTGATAGAGTTAGTTTGGATCAGCTTTATACTCGCTGGCAAAGTGAACAAATAAGTCTGCAATTTGGCAAAGCACCACTTCCGTTGGCATTGACGCCATTGATTTGGGACGCGGATCTGCGGCCGATTGGACTGAGCATTTCGGGTGCGTCTTTGAGTGATGCAGGGACAGGATTTGCTTACGGCGCGGGTTATTTCGCCCCCGATTTTGTTTTTGACAATCAAAAGCCTAGATTAGCCGCCGTACAGGCGGGATGGCACTGGCAGCAGGGCCAACCCATTTCCGCGTCAGCATTGTTGTCGTACTTGCGTTTTTCCAAACTTGAAGGATTGGCTGCAAACGGCATATCTCGAACCAATAGACGATTGGGAGCAAACTTTTTATCTGATTATGAATTGCTAGACTTGCAGTTGATAGCTCGTTTGACGCTTGCCGACAAACCCCTTAGCTTTGTACTTGACGGTGTTGACAACCGAGGCAGCGATACCCTCAATAAAGCCGGACGCGCCAGCGTTGCTTGGGGAAATATGCGTGAGGGTGGCCTTGAGCTCGGGCTTGCGTATCACCGGAATGCGCGTGATTCGGTATTAAGTATTGCGGCAGAGGACGATTGGTGGTTCCAAAGTTTTTCGCGTGGAACAATGCCTTGGATAGGTTACGGAATCGATCAGAGCACCTGGGTTCGCGTCGCAGCATTTAGTGAGCGCCGCGATGGACTGACGCGATCTTCAAAACGAATTCTTTTTGATTTGTCGACCCAGTGGTAAAAATGCCAAAAGCAGGGTAAAAAGCCGCATGCGACTCCACTTTCCAAATGGCGAACACCCCG
>JAYTAO010000101.1:0-12206 GCA_043737435.1 Rhodanobacteraceae bacterium
GTGCGCTTGAGCTGCAAAGAAGGCTTGGCGCTGAATAATGGCACCACACAAATGCTGGCGATGGCGGTACTGACGCTAGATCGCTTTGAAGCGGCGCTCAAGCAGGCCGATATCAACGCCGCGCTGACGTTAGAAGCATTCTGTGGCCGCTCCGATGCTTTTGATGCGCGTGCGCATGCGCTACGACCGCATCCAGGCCAAGTCGCGACTGCGGCCAATATTCGTGCGCTGACTGCAGGCTCAGGTTTTGTCGATATCGCTTATCACCGGGTGCCGCGTTTTAGCCCTTGGGGGCCGAAATCTTGGACGGAAGGGCAAGCGCGGCAACGCACTTTTGATATCCGCTGGGACTACGTATTGCAAAGTGAACGCGAAGGCCGCGAAGGTTTTTTTGCTAGTAACCTACCGTTTCGTGGGGGCAAAAAATTTCAGCCGCAAGACGCCTACAGCCTGCGCTGCGTACCGCAAGTGCACGGCGCGGTAAAAGATAGCTTTTTGCACGTTTGCCGGGTGATGGATATCGAGCTCAACGCGGTCACAGATAACCCGTTGATCTTCCCCGGCGCGCCGGATTCGGATGTGGTACGCGTGCTCTCCGCAGGAAATTTCCACGGCATGCCACTGGCGCTAGCGTTGGCGCAACTCAAATGCGCGATGCCGGTATTGGCCTCGATTAGCGAGCGGCGGCTTAACAAATTGGTTGACCCTGCCACCAACGATGGCCTGCCGCCATTTCTGATCGGCAATGAAGATGGCACCGATTCGGGCCTGATGATCGTGCAATATACCGCCGCCAGTATTGTTAATGACCTAGCTTCCCGCGCCAACCCGGCTTGCGTGTATTCCGTGCCCACCAGTGCCAACGCTGAAGATCACGTGTCCATGGGTACCAACGATGCGCGCCATGCCTTGGCAATGGTCGAGCAGCTTGAGTCGGTGCTAGCGCTGGAGCTGATGACCGCGTTGCAGGCGCTGGAATATCGTATGCAAATTCTTGATGCAGCGGCTAGTTTGGCAACCAATATCGGCGTGCAGGGTTTGCGCAGCAAAATTCGTAACGTATCGCCGGTTAAGCCTGCGGATACCGAATTATTGGCAGCGGACGTGAAACGGCTGCAGGCAGATTTACGCAAGCTAAGTTCGGTAAAACCCAGCGCCGTTGCCCTGCGCGCTTTGAGCGTGGTGCGCGAGGCAGGCTTAAGTTTTATCGCGCGTGACCGCTTGCTAAGCACAGATATTGAACTGGCGCAAAAACTAATTAGGAAACGCACGGTATTGCAAGCTGTCGAAGCGATACTGCCAGAATCTTTAAGCCTGGATTGAGCCATCCATATGACTATTAAATTCGGAAAGCCGACCATCTTGGCTATTTTGGCGCTGCTGGCGCACACGCAAATCCTCGCGCAATCGGGCGCACTACCGATCCCGCTTGAGGCGGCAGATCCGACTAAACCATTGATCTTGATCGACGATCAAACTTGGACTGGCAGTGCAATACAGGCGCAAAGCAAACAGATCAGTTCGCTAAACCTAGAAAATTTTACTTACGACGCCAGCCAGGGTGCGGTGACTTTAGTTGTGGATTACGCAGCGATTCGCCCGGAAAGTGGCGACAGCGAAGCCTTGATTGAGATCGGCGTTGAGTGTCCAGAAGCGTCAACGCCGTGCCCGATACCGATCAACAAGGCGTTTATGGGCATACGCAGCGCGTTCATGGGCGAAACCGTGGCAATTGTGGATGGCAAGCCTGAGGCCGTGTGGGCTGGGCGTGAATCGCACAGCTATGTCTTTGAGCCCGGCACACGGGTCAGCATTTCGCTGGCGCTGCAAGATCGCAGCAATCTAGTTCCGAAAGCCATTCGCGCGCGCTTGATTTACGGCAATTACAGTGCCAAAGGCCTGCCGGGGCAGCAGACGCGCGGAAAGCTGGTGCTGAAAATATCAGCGGTGGTTTTCACGCTGCTGATTTTTGCATTTTGGTGGCTCAGGCGCTAATCAAAGCCATGAGCTTTGCGCGCTGCCGCGCTCGTCCGCGCCAGCATCGCTTTTTTTAAAGCCTGGATCGCGCCAGCACACGGTCCAGTTGGCGCTAATTCCAAGAACAAACTACCTTGCCGCACTGGCCTGAATCCATTAAATCAAAGCCTTTTTGGAAATCGTTGATATGAATTTGGTGCGTCAAAACTTTTTGTAGCGGAAAGCCGGTCAGCACCATTTGCGTCATCTTGTACCAAGTCTCATACATCTTTCGGCCATAGATTCCCTGCATGGTCAAGCCTTTGAAGATCACCTTATCCCAATCAATCCCTGCACCGTTGGGCAAAATACCCAGCAGCGCAACTTTGCCGCCGTGATACATGCAATCGAGCATGTCGTTAAATGCATGCGGGTTACCGCTCATCTCCAACGCGACATCAAAGCCTTCCATGTGCAAATCTTGCATCACCGCTTTCAAAGACTGCTTAGAAACATTCACCACCCGGGTTGCGCCCATGTCGGCCGCCAGCTTCAAGCGGTAGTCATTGACATCCGTGACCACAACGTTGCGCGCGCCTATATGTTTGCAAATGCCGGCGGCGATAATGCCGATCGGGCCGGCGCCGGTGATCAATACGTCTTCACCGACAACATCAAATTCCAGTGCGCAGTGCGCGGCGTTGCCGTAGGGGTCAAAGAAGGCAGCTAATTCAGACGAAATTTGATCAGGAATCGGCCATAAATTGCTGCTGGGCACCGCGACATATTCGGCGAATGCGCCGGCGCGATTGACGCCAATGCCGGTCGTGTTCGGGCATAAATGCTGCTTGCCAGCGCGGCAGTTTCGGCACACGCCACACACCACGTGGCCTTCGGCGCTCACCCGCTGGCCCAAGCTGTAGCCGCGCACGCCCGGCCCCATTTCTACCACTCGCCCGACAAACTCATGGCCGATCACCAGCCCAGGCTTAATCGTGCGTTGCGACCAGTCATCCCACTTATAAATATGTAGATCCGTACCGCAAATCGCGGTTTTCTCTAGTTTCACCAGCACATCATTCGGGCCAATCTCAGGCACCGGCACTTCTTCCATCCAAATGCCCCTCTCGGCTTTGGATTTAACCAGGGCTTTCATCATTTGCGTCATCGGTGACTCCTGCGTTGCTTTTCGAAGCGCGATTTTGCCGGAAATTTTATTGCCTTGGTAAACGAATCAACGTGAAACTAATCCGCGATAACCGCGCCGTTCGATTTTTACCGTCCAAAGCCGTAGCATTCGCGCTTTACAGAGGTTGAATTGACTTGATGATCGCAGTGGGGGATTTCGAAATCAGTGTGAGTGCCGTTCAAACAACTCGGAAAACACGCTAGATGTATGGGTTAGCGCGGCCGCTGCTGTTTAGCTTGGACGCCGAATCCGCCCATGGTGCCGGTTTAAAGGCCATTGAAGCGGCGTATCGGCTGGGTTTGAACCCGCTAATGGCGACCAAGCCTAAGCCGCTTCCGATTTCCTTACTTGGCTTGGAATTTAGCAATCCGGTCGGCTTGGCGGCGGGATTGGACAAAAACGCCGCTCACGTCGATGCGCTTGCCAGTTTAGGTTTTGGTTTTATTGAAGTCGGCACCGTCACGCCGAAAGCGCAGCCGGGCAATCCCAAGCCGCGCATGTTTCGCCTGCCAAAATTTGATGCCGTCATTAACAGGCTGGGCTTTAACAACGGTGGCTTGCCCGAGCTAGTTAAAAACCTGGAACGCACCCGCTACACGGGCGTGCTCGGCATCAATATCGGCAAAAATAAAGACACCGCCAACAGTGACGCACTGAGCGATTATTTAACTTGTCTGCGCGCGGTGTATGCCCGCGCCAGCTATGTCACGGTCAATATTTCTTCACCCAACACCGAAGGCCTGCGGGATTTACAGCAGCTTGATGCGCTGAAAACCCTGCTCGGTGGGCTGCGCGAGGCGCAAATCAAGCTGGCCACACAGCATCGTAAACAGACGCCGATGCTGTTAAAAGTAGCGCCTGATTTAAGCGAATTAAATTTGGACGATATTGCCAGCGTTGTCCACAGCACCGGCGTTGAAGGCGTAATCGCCACCAACACCACAGTTAGCCGGGATGGCATTTCTGGCAAATATGCGCAGGAGCAAGGCGGGCTTTCCGGCCGGCCTGTGTTTGAGCGCGCCACTGATATCTTGGTCAAGCTACGCGCGCGGCTGGATGCGAAAGTGGTACTAGTCGGGGTCGGCGGTATTTTAAGCGGCGCGGATGCAGCTAAAAAAATTGCAGTTGGTGCCGAGCTAATCCAGTTTTATACCGGCATGATTTATCGCGGCCCGGCGCTCATCGGCGAATGCGTTGAAGCCATCCGCGCCGCCAGAGCCGCCGTGGCGGCGGACTCAACTAGCGCCACCACCGGCACTCCATGACCGATGAACGATTTAAACGTACTTGAAAATGCTGATCTAACTGCGTTAAACACCTTCGGTGTCGAGGCGCAGGCGCTGTTTCTGGTCAGCTGCCGATCCATGGATGCGCTGCGGCTGATGCTCAAAGATATTAAAGACGCGCAAGATCCGCTGCTGATTTTGGGCGACGGCAGCAACGTGCTGTTCACGCAGAATTTTGAAGGCGTCATTTTGTTGCCGCAAATTCCCGGCATTGAGCAACTGCCTAGCCAGGGCTCGCACGGCATTATTCGCGTCGGGGCCGGTGAAAACTGGCACCGTTTTGTCGATTATTCGCTTAAACAATCGTTATTTGGTTTGGAAAACTTAGCGTTAATTCCGGGAACCGTGGGTGCAGCACCGATCCAAAATATTGGCGCTTACGGGGTGGAGCTAGAAAATTTTGTGCACGCTGTGGAAGCGATGGACCGGGACACGCTGGAAATCAGGCGCTTTAGCCATGCCGATTGTGGCTTCAACTACCGCGAATCCAGATTCAAGCTGGAATTCAAGGGTAAATACATCATCACCCACGTCGAGTTCCGACTGCCGCGTGAATCCACGCTGCAGATCAACTACGCCGGCATTCGCGAAGAGCTGGCCGAACTGAAAGCGACAGTAAATCCTAGCGCCCGCGATGTTTTCAAAGCCGTGTGCGCATTGCGCGAAAAAAAGCTGCCCGACCCTTTGGAATATGGCAATGCCGGGAGCTTTTTCAAAAACCCCATCGTTGATGCGGACACCGCAGCGCGCATCAGCGCCGAAGTGTCGGGCTTTAGCTTTTTCCCCACCGGCGTAACCGGCAAAGCCAAGCTCAGCGCCGGTTGGTTGATTGATAACGCGGGCTTAAAAGGCCATCAAATTGGCGGCGCGCAAGTCAGCAAACAACACGCGCTAGTGCTCATCAACCGCAAACGCGCAACCGGCGCGGAAATTTGGCAGTTAGCTAACTTTGTAATGGACACCGTCAAAGAAAAGTTTGGCGTACAGCTGGAGCCGGAACCGTTGATTGTTTGAACCTAGTGGATTGCCTAACCAGTTAGTGACCATTGCGGCGTTACGTAGAGGTTGGAAATTATGCTTTTTGCTGAAATAGCCAGTGATGAAAGTTATTCTTTAATCTATAACTAATTAGCTTCATGAGCTTGACGCAGCTCGAATCGTTATAGCGCTATGAACCTGGAGCTAAAAGAACGAGGAATTGACCATGAGCACCCCGAAAGCCGAAGTTGCAGCAATGCTTAGCGTGCTGCCAGAGTCAAGCAGCTTTCAAGATATTCAGTACCACTTGTACGGATTAGAAAAAATAAACCGGGGCTTAGAAAGAGCGGATTCTGACGGCGTGATCGCGCATGAAGATGCCACCAAGCGTTTGAGCAAATAGTCGAACTTGAGATTCAGCGCAAGCAAATTCTTTCTAGGGAAGCCTTAGCTGCGGTGGGTGACGCAATTGCCCTACTTTCGAAATTGAACGAAAAGCCCGTTGTTTTATTTTTAGATGAAGTGGATGCCCTGGTGGGCGACACGCTTATTTCGTTGCTGCGCCAAATTCGTGCTGGTTGTAACGACCGTCCTGAGTCATTTCCGCAATCCATTGGGCTGTGCGGCGTTCGCGACGTGCGCGACTATCGCATGACGATGAGCGATGGCGAGGTGATCACCGGCGGTAGCGCGTTTAATATCAAGGCGGAGTCTTTGCGGCTGGGCAATTTTAGCCGTGCACAATTGCTTGCGCTGTACGCGCAGCATACCGCTGCGACTGGACAGCTATTTACGCCAGAGGCGATTGAAATGCGTGGGTCGCAACCCAAGGTCAGCCGTGGTTAGTCAATGCGCTGGCCGAACAAGCCGTGTGGAAGTCACCAGAAAATCGGGATCGCAGCGTGGTGATCGACGAGCTTAAAATGCGCGCGGCGCGCGAAGCGTTGATTTTGCGCAATGATTCGCACTTAGATCAATTGACCGACAAGCTTAAAGAACCGCGCGTGCGCGCCGTGATTGGGCCGATGTTGACTGGAAACAGCGCCTACATTGGTACTCATGGCGTATTTGCAGCGCGTCGTGAATGGCGCGGGCCGCATCGAGCGTTGGAGTCCTACCTCGCACGCCATGCGCTATCCGAAGGTTTTTTAGTGATCTTTGATTAACGCACCAACGCGCCAGAATGGCTTGAGCGCATGACGACGGAGCAGCAGACTACGACAAGCGGGCGAAGCATCGTCGTGATACGAGGCTGAGCGGGAAAGCATCGATCAGCTATCCTCAAGGCGTTATCCAGCGGACAAACTAAACGGTTGCGATTTTATTGAATTCGTGGCGACTGGGTTGGTTTCCCAAATACCGCTGCCGTCGGTTACGAAAACCCGGCTGTCGGATTGCACGGTAATTCGGTGTCCACCGGTAAATTCACCGAAAGAGGGCAGCACGGTAAGATCTGCGCTAACGTGAAAGCAAGGCAGATTAAGTTTTTGGTGGGCTTTGCCGCGTAGCGTAAAGGTGGGGTGTATGTGCCCGGCGATAACGTGGTAACCCGCAATTACTTTCGGCGTGTGTTGGAATGCAAACGGCGGGATCAAATACGGTTCGTTGACCACGGCTATTTGCAAATGTTGAGGTGGATCGCCAGCGCGCTGGTCATGATTGCCGCGGATCAAGAGCCACGCGATTTCGCTGTGCCCCGCGCGCCATTGATAGATCGCCTCCATTGTTTGCGCCGCGTGTGATTCGGGCGCATGTAGAAAATCGCCCAGAAAGACGATCGCGGTTGTGGGGTATTTTTCCAGCAAAATATCGAGTCGCTGCAGGTTTTTTAGCGTCGTGCCTTCCGGTACCGGCTGCCCCAACGCGCGGAAAGCTGCGGCTTTGCCAAAATGTATATCAGCCACGAAAAGCTGCTTGCGCTCGGGCCAATATAGCGCCTTTTCCGCCAGCAGCAAAAGCTTGGCTCCACCCAGTTCCAGCTCGATGAAGTTTTTCAAAATCCGGGCTTTCTGCGCGGCCGATTCAGCATCGGGCGGCCATCTTTGCGCTGGCGTTGACGCTGGAACGAGCTTGCTTCCGGGGCGGTGAAATGGCTTGCAGCGAATGAAACGGACGCGCTTTCGTCTGCACTTGCATCGGCACTTGCACCGGCTGATTTCTCAAGATCAGCGACCATGCGCGCGATGCGCTCGCCCAGCTTTTCAGAGCTGACGCTTTCGCGCAGGCGTTCTACCAAAAGTGGGAAGGCGAACGGCGTGGGTCGGGCAATTGCATGCAGACTCACAGTCTGGGCGCGCATCTGCGCTAAACAGGCACGAAGACGTACTAAATCAAGCTCAGCGCTAAGTGTTTCCGCTTCGGCTTGTTTGAGCAGCAAATTTTCCGCGTCATAACTGTGGAATACGTCATAGAACAATTTTGATGATGCCTGCAGCTGGCGAGTGCTTTTCGCCGCGTGCGGCCCGCCGGAAAACACCAAGCCGGAGATCCGCGCAATTTCGCGAAATCGACGCTGCGCTAATTCTCCAGAGTTCAAACTCTGCAGCACTTCACTCAACAAATTGCGCTCATGAAACAAATCCGGTTGTAATAGCACAGGCCAATCTATGGGCAAGAGCGATAACAGCTCAAAGCCATAATCGTTGACCGCGATGGAAAATGTGTTCGGTTGCATTTGACCGAGCCGCCAAGCCAACAGGCTTGCCAAGCCCAGATGCACGTTACGCCCGGCGTAAGGGTATAAAAACAAATGCCAGCCCTCGCGTGACTGCATATGCTCAGCCAACAAATGCTTGCATGTTGGTAACCCCGACCACTGCATTTGCAGCGCACACAAGGGTTGTAGCAACTGCATTTCGGGGCCTTCAAATAAACCTTGTGCTGCGGCATCCATACGCGCAACAAAGGCTTTTGCAAGCTCTGAGGAAAGCGGCATGCGCCCGCCATTCCAGCGCGGCACCGTGGCTTTTTTACCGGTTGCAGGGCGGACAAAAGCGGTGGTTTGATGCACACGCACCAGTTCCAGCAAGCGCCCAGCAAAAAATAAGTGCTCGCCGGGATTCATGCGCGCGATAAAGCTCTCTTCGACGTTGCCGAGCGATTTGCCGCCGCCGCCTTTGCTCCAAAATTTGATCGCGATGCTGGCATCACTGACGATGGTTCCGATACTCATGCGATGGCGCGTCGCCAGATGCGCGTCAGGTACGTGGTAGCAGCCATTTTCATCTGCAATGGCGCGACGATAATCCGGATAGTTAGTTAACGAATGTCCGCCATGTTCTATAAAAGCCAGCGCCCACTGCCATTCGCTTGGTGACAAATCGCGATAAGCGAAAGTTGAGGTGACTTCCCGAAACATTGACTCCGAAAAAAAGCCGCCACCCAAGGCCACGGTCACTAGATGTTGCACCAAAACATCCAAGGGTTTGTCCGGCGAGATTCTAGGCTCGATCTGCTTTGCTGCGATGGCATCCTGAGCCGCCGCAGACTCGACCAGTTCAAGGCTATGGGTCGGCACGATGGTGATGCGCGACGGGCGGCCGGGCGCGTGGCCCGAGCGGCCGGCGCGCTGCATCAATCTAGCTACGCCTTTGGGTGAGCCAATTTGAAAAACGCGCTCAACCGGCAAAAAATCCACGCCTAGATCCAGACTTGTAGGTGCACACCACCGCCTTCAAGCGCGCGTTTTTTATTGCCACTTCAACCCAATCGCGCACTGCGCGGTCAAGCGAACCATGATGCAGCGCGATCATGCCACTCCAGTCTGGCCGGGCTTCCAGCAGCGCTTGGTACCAGAGTTCGGCTTGCGCGCGGGTGTTGGTGAAGATCAGCGAGGAAGCACAAGGTTCAATTTCAGCGACGACCTGCGGCAGCATCCGCAGGCCTAAATGCCCGGCCCAGGGAAAGCGCTCAATGGACGTGGGTAGCAAGGTATCGACCTGCAAATCTTTTGCCAATTTTCCTTGCACTATTTTGCCGTTTTGCTGCGGTAACAGTACGTCCATTGCATGCGGCAAATTGCCCAAAGTTGCGGACAAGCCCCAGGTGATCAGCGCCGGTTGCCACCGGCGCAGCCGCGCTAACGCCAACTGCAGCTGCACGCCGCGCTTGTTACCGATCAATTCGTGCCATTCATCGACCACCACCATTTTTAAGGTGGCAAAAATTTCTTTCGCATCCTGGCGCGAAAGCAAAAGGCTCAAGCTTTCTGGCGTGGTGATCAGCGTGCTTGGCAGCCTGCGGCTTTGCCGAGCACGTTGTGCGGCGCTGGTATCACCGGTGCGGCTTGCCAGTGTCCAGTGCAATTGCAATGCTTCCAGTGGCAGCTGTAACGAGCGTTCGGTATCGGCTGCTAGCGCGCGCATCGGCGTGATCCACAGCACCGTCAGTGGCGCTGCAGTCAATCGTTTGCGCACCCCCGCTGGAGTCGCGGACGCGGCTGTTTTATCTGGCAAGGCGGCAAATCGATTCAAAGCCGCAAGCCAAAGCGCGTAAGTTTTACCGGCGCCGGTCGTGGCGTGCAGCAGGCCCGATTCACCGTTCGCCACCGCATCCCAAACCTGGCGCTGAAATGGCAACGCGGTCCAGCCCAATTTTTCAAACCAGGCGTCTGCCAGCGTCGTGTTTGGTCGCGCTGCTTTCATAACGCCGCTTCGAGCGTACTTGCACCGCCCAAATCGTTCACTGACGTCTCGGACAGTAGCTTTTGTAGGCCAGCTAAGGTGTCTGCATCGCTTATCGCTTTGTCCTTACGCCAGCGCAAAATGCGCGGAAAGCGCACGGCAATGCCGCTTTTGTGGCGCGCGCTCAGCGCGATGCCTTCAAAACCTAACTCAAACACCATGCTCGGGGTAACGCTGCGAACCGGGCCGAATTTTTCCTTGGTGGTTTTCCGAATAATGGCGTCGACTAACCTTAATTCTTCGTCCGTTAATCCTGAATACGCTTTTGCAAACGGCACTAATTTGCGATCCGGTGTACCTGTTTCGCCGTCCCACACCGCGAAAGTAAAGTCGGTGTAGAGATTCGCGCGACGACCGTGCCCGCTCTGCGCATAGATTAGTACCGCGTCGACATTGAACGGATCAACCTTCCATTTCCACCAAACACCATCACTTTTGGTGCGGCCTTGTCCATAGTGCGATTGCCTTTCTTTCAGCATCAAACCTTCAACGCCAAGGGCGCGCGAAGCGTCACGCTGGCTAGCAAAATGCTGCCAAGTATCGCCGTGCAGCAGCGGTGAAACTTTCAGCGGCGGCTGATTGGCATCAGCAACAACCTGTTCAAGTTGCGCGCGTCGCACCGCTTGCGTACGCGAACGCCAATCTTGACCTTGCCATTCCAGCAAGTCGTAAGCCAGCAGCACCGCAGGAATTTTTACCAGCAAGGCCGCGCTTAAAGTTTTGCGGCCGATCCGTTGTTGCAACAGCGCAAATGCCTGCACCCGCTGATCTTTCCACACCACGATTTCGCCATCCAACACCGTGCCATCGGGAAGATGCAAAGCCAAAGCGCGCAATTCCGGAAAACGATCCGTGATTAGTTCTTCACCGCGCGACCAAATCCACAGCTGGCCATCGCGTTTCACCAGTTGCGCGCGAATGCCATCCCATTTCCATTCGACTTGCCAATTCGCCGCCGGACCCAGTTGGCTTTCAAAGCTCGCAAAAGCAAGCGTAATCGGGTGCGCAAGAAAAAACGGATACGGCTGACCTGGATCACGTTGATCAATACCGTCGTCATTGACGGGTGCAATCAAGCGCAAATAATTATCAGCCGTTGCACGCGATAAATGCTCCGTGTAGCCAACCAAGCGTTGCGCAATGCGTTTGGCATCGCAACCGGATACAGCGGCAAGCGCGCGGGTGACGCTAAGTTTCGAAACACCTACCCTAAAACTGCCGGTAATTAGTTTGATAAAAACCAACTGGCTTTGCTGATCCAGCAGCCCAAGTAACGCAAGCAGCTGCGTTGCCAATCCTTCAACACCCGCGCTGCGCAGGGGCAGTAATTTGTTTTCAACCCAGCTTGCCAAACCCTCGCTTGATTGATGCTGTGATGGAGGCAACAGCAAGCTCAGAGTTTCCGCCAAATCGCCTACCGCCTCATAACATTCTTCAAACAGCCATTCCGGTAGTGCTGCGCTATCCAAAATCAAATGCCGCAATACCCTGGTTGGCACCACTTGCTTGGGCTTGCCGCCAGCCAAAAAAAACACCGCCCACGCGGCGTCTGGGGCGTTGGCGCTGTGAAAGTAATTCTGCAGCGCCAATAGCTTGGCGTTGCTGCTTGTACTAGCGTCCAGCTGGGCAAAAAGTTCAGAAAATTCTTTCACAGCGCACTGGTTTCCAATTCTTCGTCACCGTATTCCGTTTTGAAACTTCTGGCATCCAACCCGCGTTCACTTAGCCAACGCACCATCACCTCGACCTGACCGTGGGTGACGAAAACTTTCTCCGCGCCGGTGGCCAAAATCGCCTTTTGTAAGCCGTTCCAATCGGCATGATCCGACAGCGCAAAGCCGCGATCCACGCCGCGCCTGCGCCGTGTGCCGCGCACCTGCATCCAGCCGCTGGCAAACGCGTCAGAGTAGTTGCCAAATCGTTTCATCCACGAACTGCCAGCGGCGGAGGGTGGCGCTAGCACAATGCTTCGTTTAAAAACGGCGGCGTCTTGCATCTCGCTGACCATTTGCGTCGCCGCGAGCGCAACGCCCGCTTCCCGATACAAAGCATTCAACGGCTCGACCGCGCCATGGCTAATTATCGGCCCGATGTCAGGATCTAGCCCCGATAAAA
>JAYTAO010000102.1:0-5021 GCA_043737435.1 Rhodanobacteraceae bacterium
CTGCCTTCTAGTGCCAAAAATAGCGCGGCGGGAATCCATACTACGAACGCGCCCAGCACCGGCACCACAGCTAACAGCGCCATCACCAAGCCCCACAGAAATGCCGCCTGAAGCCCTAGGCACCAAAACATTAATCCGCCCAATAATCCTTGCACACCTGCTACCGCCAAGGTGCCGTAAATAGTGGCGTAGATGGTGTCCCCGACCCGCTTAAACAGCGCTGACATTTCTGACCCGCGCATCGGTGATAAAGAGCGAATCGCATCCAGGGCGGCGCCGCGATCCCGCAGGAAAAAGAACAGCAAATAAAAAGTTAGGGTCAAGCCGATCACCTGCAAAACCGAGCCCTTCACTACCGCGCCTATCGAGGTGGCAAACCAAGCATTGAAGGATTTGATTGCGCCGGGCAAATCCAGCTCACCCTCGATCTTTTCAATGATCGGTGCCAGTGCCGGCTGCTTAATTAGTGTGTTGCGCCATTCGCCGGATTCGAATTTTTCCTGAATAATTTCGGCACCGGCGGCGGCCTGCATGACTAAACGCTGCATTACAAATGTGGCGGGCACCACGACGATCACAGCGATTGCAAAAACGGAAATTATTGCCGCCAAACTAGCATTTCTAAGCTTGCCCTCAAGCCAGACCTGCCATGGCGTGAATAAAACCGCTAAGGCAAACGCGGCGGTGATCGCCGGCATAAACGGTGCGGCCATGCGATAGCAAAAATACACGCCAAATACGGTGGCGGCGATTAACACCATCGTGCGCATATGGCTAGGGGAGGCCCAATCGCTGACCTCGGAATTTGCTGTGACTAGCATTGCCATTTCTTTGGCGTTGGCATCGGCCAGACGCGCCGCATTTAGCGGCGCGCTGCGAATTAAAAGCTGCGCTTCTGACAACTCAGGACTAGACATCATTTTGCTCATGCAAGGCGGAATCTACTATCGCTTGGGCATCCAGCATGATCGCGCGCAAATGCTCGGCGCTGCGAAAGCTTTCCGCATAGATTTTATAAATATCTTCGGTGCCTGAGGGCCTAGCTGCGAACCACCCGCCGACGCTTTGCATCTTGATGCCGCCTATCGCCGCACCATTGCCGGGTGCCCGATCTAGAACTTGCGTGATGGCATCGCCCGCAAGCGTATCCTGGGTAATGCTTTTTGCTACTAGCTTTGCCAACGCCGCCTTTTGTGCGGGGTTGGCGCTGGCATCTTGTCGATCAGTAAACACAGCGCCGAACTTCTGGCTTAGCTCAGCGTACGCCTCACCCGGATCACGCCCTGTGACGGCGGTGATTTCCGCCGCAAGCAGTGCTGCGGCGATCCCATCTTTATCGGTAGTCCAAGCGCCGCCGTTGAGTCGGCTAAAACTTGCGCCCGCACTTTCTTCACCAGCAAACGCAAGCGTACCCAGCGCCAAGCCATCGGCAAAATATTTAAAGCCGACCGGAACTTCATAAACTTGGCGCCCCAGATCAAACGCAATACGGTCCATCATTGTGCTATTGACTACAGTCTTGCCGAGGCAAGCCGCCGCTGCCCAAAGTGGCCGATGGCGGAATAAATAATCAATGGCAGCGCTCAAATAATGGTTGGCGCTGAGCAAGCCCGCACCCGGCGTTACGATGCCATGGCGGTCATGATCGGTATCACAAGCTAAACAAACATCGAAGCTATCCTTCATTGCAATCACGCGCTGCATCGCAAAGGCGGAGGACGGATCCATGCGAATTTTGCCGTCCCAATCTAAGCTCATAAAGCCAAATTGAGGATCGACCTGCGCGTCAATTACGGTCAAATCAAGCCGGTATTGCTCGGCGATGCGCGCCCAATAGTGCACGCCCGCACCGCCCATAGGATCCACACCAATGCGCACGCCCGAGCGCTGAATCGCAAGCATATCGACAACATTTTCCAAGTCCAAAACATAGGCCGTTAAGTAATCAAAGCTTTGCGTGGTATCCGCGCGATTGGCTTGTGCAAACGTAAGCTTATTAACTTCATCCATGCGGCCCGTAAGCAACACGTTTGCGCGTGTCTGTATCCATTGCGTAACCACCGTGTCGGCCGGCCCGCCATTGGGCGTGTTGTATTTTAGCCCACCCGCGTCCGGCGGATTATGTGAGGGCGTAATCACAATGCCATCGCTTAACGCGGTGCCCGCACTGGTATCCAGCGCCCTGTTGTGGCAAATGATGGCGTGCGAAATCGCGGGGGTCGGGGTGTATTGCATGGGCGGTGCCACCCGAGTTTGTACCGAATTGGCCGCCAAAACCTCCAGCGCAGATTCAAACGCAGGCAAGGACAACGCGTGCGTGTCAAAGCCTAAATGCAAGGGGCCATTGATGCCATGAGATTTCCGATAATCACATATCGCTTGCACTATGGCCCACACATGCCACTGGTTAAAGCTTCGCTCAAACGCACAGCCACGATGCCCTGATGTGCCAAAGGCAACGCGCTGGTCCACAAAACTCACGTCCGGGCGCAGATCGAAATAGGCCGCCTGCAAGGCTGCAATATCAACCAACATGGCCGGCGTCGCGGGCGTTCCGGCCAATGCACTAACGTTATGGCTCATCGTGCAATTTTTTCCTCAATGCATGCCAGCACGCCCTGCCATGCGGCGCTAAAAGCTTGGCAACCATCCTCCTGCAATCGGGATGCCATGATGTCCACGTCCACCCCTGCGCTTGCAAACTGAGCCAACAACAGCACTTCCCGGCCATCGCCGAGAGTGCTTTTGCCGCGCTCGAACGTTGCAGATTTCAAATGCGCATGCAGCGTTTTTTCCGGCAGCGTGTTGATCGTATCAGGCACCCTGAGTGCATCCACATAAAGCGTGACCGAGGCATTGGGATCCTTAGTACCAGTGCTGGCCCAAAGCAAGCGCTGCACGCGCGCCCCTTTTGCTGCTAAAGCATGCCAACGTTCGGAGGCCATCAGTTGACGATGTGCGTTGTAAATATCGCCCGCGACGGCGATACCCAATTGGTTTTGCAGCTCAGGGCAATCAGTAATAAAGTTACTGACCGCTTTGTCCCAACGGCTGACAAATATCGAGGCGACGGAGGCGACGATTGGACTCAAGCCCGCGGCAATACGCCGCTCAATGCCACGCATATAGGCATCGCTGGCGGCAAGATATTGAACTCGCGAAAATAACAGTGTCACGTTGATCGCAATGCCCGCAAAGATCAACGCTTCAATCGCTTGAACTCCTGCGGACGTACCTGGAATTTTGACAAATAAGTTGACGCATTCTGCCTGAGAATAAATCTGCTTAGCCGCAGCGATAGCGGCGCTAGCCTCGTTCGCCAACAGGGGCGAAATTTCCATGGATACCCAGCCATCTAGATGCTCAGTGGCCTCGAATTGCGGCCGAAATAAATCTGCGGCGGCACATAAATCCTCTAACGCCAATTCAATAAAAATGGCCTCGCTAGAAAGCGTTTTGCGTGCTTTTGCAACTATGCCCGCATCATAAGAATTGCTTTGGCTGATCGCTGCCTCAAAGATAGTTGGGTTAGACGTCAGCCCCGAAATAGCGCCGGATTGGATCAGTTGCAGCAAGCTGCCATCGCTGAGCATGCTGCGGCTTATATTGTCCAGCCACAGGCTTTGCGGCCGCTGTTTAGAATGATCCATCTCAGTACCCATAGGTCTTTCTGCGCTTGTTTGCCGTATGGCTTGTTCGTCGAGACTGGTAAGTCTCATGCATCTGCCGAGCCATCATTCAAATCATCGCGTCTGTTCGGCTGCGGTGTTACCCAAGGCAGTGGTTCTCTGGGTGGCGTATCCTTGATTTCAAGTGGCGGGGTGTCGTGCACTGGCGAGCCCAGTGGCGGATCATCACTTTGAACGTCGTTACCTAAATAGATAATCTCGGCGCGTACTGGAATGACGTGGTTCATCTTGGTGCTCCATGGCTGAGTAGACCCAACCTGACAAACTCGTCAGGATGATAACTAAGGCTACGCATTGCTCATTGATCGCTCAGTTCGTTAGCGCACCGAGTGGGCTGGGCGGGCTGGGCGGGCATCATCTAAAAACTTCGGCCAAGGCCCCTGAGCTTTATTCCTCCGCGACTACAAATGTCAAAGCTAAATCTAAGCTACGCAAAAATTCCGAAACTTTAATGGGTTTGGTTAAGTAGCAAAAAAAACCCGCTTCCAAGCCTTTTTCAATATCGCGTGGAATCGCGTTGGCGCTAAGCGCAATCACTGGAATGTGCGCGGTTTTGCTATCCGCCAGCAAGATGGCCAGCGCTTCAATGCCGCTCATCCCGGGCAAATTGATGTCCATTAAAATTAAGCTTGGTAAACGGCTGCGGGCAAGCTCAATGCCGCTGATCGCATCGCGCGCGCAGATCAATTCCATGTGTGCTCGACTTGCGACAATTTGCTCGACAAGCAGCATGTTCGCCGGATTATCTTCCACATAAAGCAAGGTTTGGCGCTTTAGCGTCGAAGCGACTACCGCACATGCCGCGCTAACTGACTTAGTTTCTGAATTTGCACCGAAGGGCAAAAGATTCGGTGCGCTAGCGGTTTCTAAGGTAATCCAAAACGCACAGCCACAGCCCGGCGTGCTATTCACGCCAATACTGCCATGCATTAATTCGACCAAACGTTTGCTGACCACCAAACCAATACCTGTGCCTTCCTCAGCGTTTGCCTCTTGACCTAAACGATTAAACGGTTGGAATAATTGCGCAATTTGTTCTGGGCCAAGCCCAGCGCCGGTGTCAGTCACGCAAATGCGTATCCGCTCAGTGCCCTGATGCTCTTCTACCATCTCCAGCGTGACCTCTACTGCGCCCTCAGGACAATTATATTTGACTGCGTTGGAGAGCAAATTGATCAGCACTTGCTTTAATCGCGTGCGATCAGCTTTGACAAAGATAGCCGCTTTTGACGCGCCTGATACGTGCTCCGGGAATGTCACGCGGATACCGCGTTTGCGTGCCTGCGGCTCAATCATGGCTTGGCATTCTTGCAGCACATCAGCCAAGGCGAC
>JAYTAO010000103.1:0-5016 GCA_043737435.1 Rhodanobacteraceae bacterium
TCTGGATACGTTTGACGTTCTTGTTCGACGCAACGAAGCGGTGCCGATTTTGGATAAGGTGCGGGCAAAGGGTGAGCTAACACTCAGCAGGCGAGTTTCCAGTCAAAAGCCTTTTGGTCTCAGAACCTTTTTCCATGGCAAGAAGGATTCCTTGGGTATTGAAAGTCCAGTAAAGCTTTTCGGCTCCCAAAAGGTCTCCTGGGTCGAGCGTTCTCATATTCCAGCGAATGTCGCGTGGGTAGACAAGTGGAAAGTTCTAATGACTCGCGTGCAAGGCACCAGCGCTGCTATTGAGACAAAGTTTCTCAGTAAGCCAATCGTCGCCGAGCCCGGTACAGCATGCACGGAGAGCTACATCGTGGCTGGACTTTTCGAGTCCGAGGCTGAGGGAAGAAACTATGCATGCTACTTGCGTACTCGTTTCGTGCGCTTCCTGGTGTCACTTCGCAAGCCCACTCAAGACGCTGCCCGTGGTGTTTATGGCTTTGTTCCAGATGTTCCACTTGACCAAGATTGGACAGACGCAAAGCTTTACAAGCGATACGGTCTGACGCAGGACGAAATCGCATTTATCGAATCCCAAGTCGCTGAGCACAATACCGAACCGTTCGATGTGAACGTTGTTGATGAAGGCGATGAATAAGCCCACCACAGAAGAAATCCTCGAGCCTAAACCTGACGCACTCTTTGGGCGCGTCGTTGCCATTGTTGAGCAGGCGCAGAACAATGTTGTGCGCGCGGTCAACACGAATATGGTGCTGGCCTATTGGATGATCGGGCGCGAAATCGTGCAGGAATTGCAGGGCGGCGAGGAACGCGCGGCCTATGGTAAGCAGGTGGTTGAAATGCTGTCGGCACGTTTGATGACGCGCTACGGCAAGGGTTTTTCGTTTACGAATCTCTGGTATTTCAGGCAGTTTTATGTCGCTTTTCAGGATCGCGTTCGGATTCCCCACCCGGTAGGTGGAGAATCTACGCACTCTGCAATTCTCCACCCGCCGGGTGGAGAATCCAGCTCGGCGGAAAATCTCTTCCCGGCGGGAAGAGATTTGAAGTACCCAGCGGGTACTAAATCGGCGATTTCACGCCCAGCGGGCGCGCAATCACAGCATGGCTTCGCGCCGCAACTCTATTGGTCGCATTATCGTGCGCTGATGCGGGTGGAGAACGTTGCTGCCCGCGACTTTTATGAGCGGGAAGCCAGCGAATGTGGCTGGTCTAAGGTGCAACTAGAACGCCAGATTCACAGTTATTACTTTGACCGGATAATTTCCAATCGCGGCAAGCAAGGGCTGCTGCCAGATGGCCGGGAACGTCTGCAAGGTGAAAGGGTTCAGCCAGACGATCTGCTCAAGTCACCCATGGTGCTGGAGTTTCTGGGGCTTCCTGATTTTCGTGAACTGCACGAAAGTAAGCTGGAGCAGGCCATCATTGACAACTTGCAAAATTTCTTGCTGGAACTTGGTAAAGGATTTTCTTTTGTAGCCCGCCAAAAACGAATACGGTTTGGCGACGACGATTTTTATGTCGATCTGGTTTTCTACAACTACGTCCTGAAATGTTTCCTGCTGCTGGATCTGAAAATGGGAAAGCTAACCCATGCCGATGTCGGGCAGATGGACGGCTATGTCAGGCTCTACGAAGATCAGTTCAAAATTCCTGGCGACAATCCCACCATTGGTTTGCTGCTGTGTTCAGACAAAAGTGAAGCGGTTGCCAAATATTCGATCCTGAGCGAAAGCCGACAGATATTTGCGTCCAAATATTTGCCGAACCTCCCCACGGAAGATCAACTTCGGCTGGAGATCGAGCGAGAACGGCACCTGATTGAGTCCGCACTGAAGGACCGCGCCGATGCATAAGCCCAGCATCGACGAAATCCTGCCACCGAAGCCTGAAGTGCGCCCGCGTATCTACGCTTACACAATTGCCGATCCCGCGCACCACGGCCTGCTTAAGGTTGGCCAGACCACACGCAGTGTGAAGCAGCGGGTGGCCGAGCAACTCAAAACCGCCGCCATCGAGAACTACGCCATCGAGCTGGACGAGGCTGCCGAGCGTGATGATGGTTCGCTTTTTAGCGACTTTGATGTGCGCACCGCGCTGGTCAAAAAAAAGTTCTTGAACACCACCCTGGAGTGGATGCGCTGTACGGTGTCCGATATCCGCACCGTATTGGCCGAGCTACGTACCGGCAAGCGCTTCAGCGGCACGCACCACGAAACCTTTGGCCTGCGCGACGAGCAAGCCGATGCGGTGAACAAAACGCTGGGCTATTACCAATCGATCTGGCGCGAGAATGCCAACGCCGCGCCGCGATTTCTGTGGAACGCCAAGATGCGCTTTGGCAAAACCTTCACCACCTATCAGTTGGCCAAAAAACTTAAAACTCGGCGCGTGCTGGTGCTGACCTTCAAACCTGCGGTTGAGGACGCATGGCAAACGGATTTGGAAAACCATGTGGACTTTGACGGTTGGCAATACCTGTCACGGTCATCTGGCAGTGACCCAACTCAGATCGATCATGCCAAGCCAGTGGTGTATTTCGGCTCATTTCAAGACCTGCTGGGCCGCGATGCGGCGGGTAACATCAAAGCACGCAACGAGTGGCTGCACACAGTCAATTGGGATCTAGTCGTGTTTGACGAATACCACTTTGGCGCTTGGCGCGACACGGCCAAAGAGTTGTTTGAGGGCGAGGACGATGCCGTCGCCAAAAAAGAGGCCAAGCTGGAATATGCCGGTGAACTGGATCGCATCAACGAAGACTTGACCGTGCTGTCGCATCAGGAAACTGATTTTTTGCCGATCACTACACGCGCCTATTTGTACCTGTCGGGGACGCCATTTAAGGCGCTGGCCACGGGCGAATTCATTGAGGAGCAAATCTTCAACTGGACCTACACCGACGAACAGCGTGCCAAAGCAGCGTTTGCCGAACAGCATCCTGCCAAGCGCAATCCATACGCCGGTTTGCCGCAGATGCGTCTGCTGACCTACCAAATGCCCGACGAGTTGCTAGCCATTGCCAGCGGTGGCGAGTTTGACGAGTTTGACCTGAATGCTTTTTTCGAAGCCACGGGCCTAGGCGCAGCAGCAGAGTTCAAGCACAAGAGTGACGTACAGAAATGGCTGGACATTATTCGCGGTGGCTATGCGGCCCAATCGGCGGAGCTGTTGAAAACCGGCACACGCCCACCGTTTCCGTATTCTGACGTGCGACTGTTGCCGTATTTGCAGCATTCGTTCTGGTTTTTGCCCAACGTGGCGGCCTGCCATGCAATGGCAAATTTGCTGGCCGAGCGGCACAACACCTTTTGGCTCGGTTACCAGGTGATCGTCGCCGCAGGAAGTGCTGCTGGAATTGGGCTGGAGGCACTACCACCCGTGCGTAAGGCCATTGGCAGTGGCTTTGAAAGCAAAACGATCACGCTGTCATGCGGCAAGCTAACCACGGGCGTGACCGTGGCGCAGTGGTCGTCCATGCTGATGCTGCGCAATCTGAAATCGCCTGAAACCTACTTTCAAGCAGCGTTTCGGGTGCAGTCGCCCTGGTCTATCAACAACCCAAACGGTGACGACCCAACCGAGGAAGAGATTCTCAAGCCGGTGTGCTTTGTGTTCGACTTTGCGCCCACGCGCGCGCTGCGGCAGCTTTCTGAATATGGCATTGGTCTGTCGCCCAATGAGTCGAACCCTGAAAGCGCAGTCAGGGATTTGGTAGCGTTTTTGCCGGTGTTGGCTTTTGACGGTGCCAACATGACGCAAATCGACGCGGGCGGCATTTTAGATATCGCCATGGCGGGCACGTCAGCCACGCTGCTGGCGCGCAAATGGGAAAGCGCGTTACTGGTGAATGTCGACAACGGCACCCTGCGCCGCATCCTCGACAGCCCCGAAGCGATGGCGGCGGTGGAGCGCATCGAGGGTTGGCGCGCGCTGGGTGACAATATTGTCGAGACCATCATCAACAAAAGTGAAAAGGTCAAAGACCTCAAAACCAAGGCCAAGGACGGCGAGTTGTCGGATAGGGAAAAAAAAGAACTTTCCTTCGAGGAAAAGGAATACAAATCTAAGCGCAAGCTAGTGCAGGAAAAGTTGATAAAGTTTGCGACGCGTATTCCGGTATTTATGTATCTAACAGACTTTCGGGAGAACACGCTGCAGGATGTCATCACCAAACTAGAGCCTGACCTGTTTCTGACCGTGACGGGGCTAACGGTTCAGGACTTTCACCTGCTGGTGCAGTTGAAAGTATTCAATACCGAGCAGATGAATCAGGCGGTGTTTGCATTTCGGCGCTATGAAGACGCTTCACTGCGCTACACGGGCATCGAGAGCCATGTGGGACTGTCGCATTATGGGCTTTATGACACGGTGGTAGCGCGAGAGTGAGATATATTTCGGTAATTGCGTTCTGAATTTATTTGCGCGCCAATGCCGCGGTTCAATAAAAAAATTAAACCCTGACCCAACCCTTCGCCAAATTCTCCGCCAACATACGCTCCGCCAATTGCTCGGCGCGCGCAGCATCGGCGGCGATTTCAATGGACACTTTCAACGGCTCTGCGCGCTTTGCGGAAAAATCGGTCCAATAAAGCAAGTACGGAAACTCGCCCGCACCTGGTTTATGCACAACGACCAACTTGCGCAGCATTTCGCCTTTGAGATAGACCTCACGGCGCAGGATTTTGGTGGTGTCGGGCGCTCCGTCGGTAGAAGCGACTTGATTATTGCCGCCGCTCATGGCGGGTGCGGTAAACGCGCCAATCTGTGCAATTCGTGCGCCGCCATCAGCCCAATTTTTGTCCTCCCGCAGTTTCGAAAAGCGCGCGAAGCTTAGGCGCGGGCAGGCGGACAACCCTAGAAATTGATAACTTTGAGTCGCTTTGTCCCAGCGCACCAGCTGGGTTTGTAGCTGCTTTCCGGCATCGCTAACGATGAGATCTTCGCCGTGGATCTCAGCGATTAATTCTGGGCGGATAAAGTGCACCGCGCGGCCGCTGGAATCGGTCA
>JAYTAO010000104.1:0-1955 GCA_043737435.1 Rhodanobacteraceae bacterium
CACCCGCAACGGTTATGCAAGTATTGGATGGACAACGCTGCGGCCGCGACCGATACCGTAATAGGCCAATCCCGCCGCCTCCACGCTGGCTGGGTCATAAATATTTCGGCCATCAAAAAGTGCTGCCGCCTTCAACTTTGCTTTCAGCGCCTTGAAGTCCGGGCTCCAAAACGTTTTCCATTCGGTCAAAAGCACCAAAGCATCGCTACCCTCAACTGCCGTCATAGCATCCACGCAGAGAGTTAAATCATCGCGCATGCCGAATATACGCTGCGCTTCATGGTGTGCCTCTGGGTCAAACGCCCGCACCTTCGCGCCTGCTTGCCACAAACCCGCCAATAACGTGAGGCTGCTGGCCTCGCGCATGTCGTCAGTATTAGGCTTAAACGCTAAGCCCCAAACGGCAACGGTTTTGCCCTTCAAATTTCCGTCGAAGTGCTTTAGCAACAGCTCAAAAAGTTTGGATTTCTGCTCTAAGTTCACCGCTTCAACCGCATGTAAAATGCGCGGTTCATAGCCAAACGTTTTTGCCGTTTTTTCCAGTGCCTGCACATCTTTTGGAAAACACGAACCACCGTAGCCTGCGCCCGGATAGATAAAGGAAAACCCAATTCGCGCGTCCGAGCCGATGCCCAAACGCACCATTTCAATATCTGCGCCTACGCGTTCGGCGATGTTGGAAACCTCATTCATAAAACTAATTTTGGTCGCCAACATTGCATTCGCAGCGTACTTGGTCAGTTCTGCCGAACGCTCATCCATTTGCACAATGCGCTCGTGATTGCGATTGAACGGGGCATAAAGTTTTTTCAAAAGATCAATCGCGCGCGCGCTTTTCGAGCCCAAAACAATGCGATCCGGGCGCATACAGTCTTTTACCGCGTCGCCTTCTTTTAAAAATTCTGGATTCGAGACCACGTCAAATTCGACTGCAACGCCACGATTCGACAACTCTGCTGCGATGGTGGCGCGAACCTTGTCCGCAGTACCCACCGGCACGGTAGATTTGTTAACCACCACGGCGTATTGGTTCAAGTGCATGCCGATCGTCTTAGCAACCGCCAATACATAGCGTAAATCGGCACTGCCATCCTCATCGGGTGGGGTGCCGACCGCTATAAAAATAATTTGACCATGCGCAATTGCGCTTGCGGCATCGGTGCTGAAACTCAAGTTTTTACTCGCGTGATTGCGCACCACGACGTCTTCTAAGCCTGGCTCATAAATCGGCATAACGCCGCGATTCAAGCCTTCAATTTTACCTGCATCTACATCTAAACAAACGACGGCGTTGCCTGACTCTGCCAAGCACGCACCGGTTACTAACCCTACATACCCCGTACCAAAAATACTAACTTGCATAAATTACTTCACTTGTAGCAAAACAGCTGTAGCAAAAGAACGGCCGGGACACAGAATGTCCCGGCCGAATTGGCCGCTGTATAATTTTAGCGGCGTGAGATCGACTAATTTGCAGATTTAGTTCGGGCTGGCGATGCCTGCACCAATAGGACGACCTAAAATTGAATCGCCATTTTGTGGCTCGCGCGAAGGCGCGAACGGCTGATCCGCCAACTCCACTGGTAATTTGATGTCACGTGCTGCCGCGATAACAGTTGCCGTACAAGCGCGTCCGCCGCCTACGTTCAAGCGCTTAAGCACAAGGGCATTGATGTTGGGCGCATTAAGCTCGTTGGAAACGATATTTGCCTGCTCTTTTACTTCCGCTGGTGCATCGTCATCAGCAATTGTGAATGTCGAACCGGTTTTCATACGGCCTTTCAACGCAATCGTACGCGACGGTGAATTGGCACCATTGCTATAAACCTCCAACACATAACCAGCTTCCGCCAGATCAATGCCTGCGCCGGTGTTATTGAACAGCGTAACTGAGCGATATTGTTCTGCGTTGTTTTGATATTCGGAAAGCACCAAATCACGTGATTTTGCTACAC
>JAYTAO010000105.1:0-1955 GCA_043737435.1 Rhodanobacteraceae bacterium
CGATGCCCGGCGTTGGATTATGAAAAAGCGCCGTGCGATTGCGGCTTGGTTGGGCTTTCCAGATGCAGAAAACAGCGTCGCGATTCTGGCAAAAATTCCTGGGGATGCGTGTGATGTCGCGCTGCTTAAAAGACTGCGCAAGGTATTGCATGATGATCACGCAATTAGGAAAGTGCTTACCCATGCGAAGGCCATAAGCGCGCTGACGCTGGCGCTGTGTACGCAGCCATTGCTGAAGCCAATGCTGGCAGCGCCTGCCTTGGCCCAATTTTGCCAGCTGGATTGGGCGCGTCAGCGCGAAGTGTTCGAGTTGATTCGCGTGGCCGCGCGCCTGCGCAGTTTACAGGGCGCGGTCACGCCCGTGAACTGGATCAATTTCCGCAGCCTTAGGGCTCTGACGCGCGAACGTGAGCAAATTCTAGGCATCGCCGATGCGCTCGGCGTCAGCATTGTTGCGTGCAATTTGGTTAGCAAAACGGAGCATTTTGCCCAAACTAGCTTTCCGCCTTGGCTGGAAGAAATTACTAGCGCGGAAGAGCTGTTGCATGAAGGCATGGAAATGCGCCACTGCGTTCGGGCGTATCAATTACAGTTGCAAACCGGATCAGCGCGAATTTTTCGGGTGTTTGCGCCGGAACGTTGCACCGTGTTGGTCACGCAAACCGGTCGATTTGAGATTGCGGGGCCAGACAATCTGAAAGTGCAGCCGGAAACTAGAACCGCAGTACGTGCTGCATTGCGACCTATTTTGTCGCATGACTAAGTAATAATGCATTCAAACCTACTTTAAAGGATTATTTGTGCAGCTATCAGAAGCATTGCAAACACAGTTAGAAAGCCGTTTCCCAGAACTTTTTGCTGACAAGGATTCGGAAGACTCACGTATGAGCGATGGCTGCTGTTTTGGTGATGGTTGGCTGCATTTGTTCGAGCAACTTTGCACGCAAATTCAAGCACGCGTGCAACGGGGTGAAATACGCCAACCGGTGTTGAGCCAGGTCAAACAAAAGATGGGCATGCTCAGCATTTACTGGCGCGATGCCGACAAAGCGGTAAGCGATTTGAGTCGCGAGGCTTGTGCGCAATCCCTGCACATCTGCGAGGTTTGCGGCGCGCCGGGTAGCCGGATGGCGGACGCAAGGTGGCGGTTTGTGCGGGTGCGCTGTGAGGCGCATGCTGCACGCACCAACAATCATTGAAAACAGGAGCTACATACATGAAACAGGCAACATTAGTCCGAAATCTAAAATTATTTAATGCCAAAGAGCGCGATCATTTGATGCGTGCTGCTTATTTGGGTGTGAGCAAACCTTATGAAGACACAACGAAATTTTTGTCAGATGACTTTGATACAAAATTGAAGCTGCACGTCAAAGAACTGAAACTTGACGAATCACAGACGCGATGCGTTTTTGCTGGTATGGACTATCACCTAGATTGGTTGTTTGCCGCACTTTGGATGACAGCGAACCATCCTAATTGGGATGGAAACCCAGACGACAAAATCTGCCTGCCGTTGGAAACACATAAAACAGTGGATGGAATCAATAATTTGCACTCGGATTTTAGGCTCATCACTGGAACGCAGGAAGATATCGATCTTTTGGTGGTTTACACGGACGGCAAAAAGCTTGCGATGCTATTTATTGAGGCAAAAGGAAGTGCTGCCTTTGATCGAGTTCAGCTCGGGAGGAAATTGATCCGACTTGATCGAATAATCGCGCAAGCAGATAGCGAATTGCAGATGCAGTGTCGACTGATACTGGTAGCACCCAAGAAACCGGATTTCAGAGACACAGAAGGCAACCAATATACGAGCTGGATTAATTTTGCCAAAGGGCTTCCAGAAAAGCGCGCAAAGGAATTTGAAGTTATGAAAGCGGCGCTAAGCGAGGTTAAGAGCAAGATCGGTGACGAGATTCATTTTATCCCACTTACCGAATACCCCGAAAAAC
>JAYTAO010000106.1:0-1951 GCA_043737435.1 Rhodanobacteraceae bacterium
TTGGTAGGCTAAATAGCATATTGGTCCAGCTTTGAACAACTGGTGTATAAGACCCTGCATAAGTATGTGGATAAGCCTTTGGTAACACGGTGGAAAAAGTTATCCACGCATGCTGCACCGTTTTTACCATTCTTGTTAAGATCAATGTCCACGCGTTTTGAGCGATAATCATTCGATCAATCAAGGGCTTGGAAAGTTATCCCCAGTTTTTTAGAACACTACTACTACTACTATTTTCTTTATAAATAAGAACTAAAAGAAGAGTTGCTATGCGCTTTGCCGTACCTAGAGAAGTCCTACTTAAACCACTCCAACAAGTGATCGGTGTCGTTGAAAAACGACAAACCATGCCGGTGTTAGCGAATATCCTAATTCAGGTGAAAGCCGGTGAAGTAATGCTAACGACCACGGATCTTGAGGTTGAAATGCAGGGACGGATGGCCGCCGCTGGTGCTGAGGAGGGTGAAATTACCGTTCCTGGTCGCAAGCTGTTCGATATTATTCGTGCGCTGCCGGACGGCACCAATATCGATATGAAGCTAAGTAAAGATAAAGTGACAGTAAGTGCCGGGCGCAGCCGTTACACCTTAGCGACTTTGCCAGCGACTGAGTTCCCACCGGTGGATCTCGGAGAAGTTCAATACCGTACGAGCGTTGCGGGTGCGGCGTTAAAAGAGTTGATTGACCGCACTGGTTTTGCGATGGCGGTTCAAGATGTTCGTTATTACTTAAATGGCTTGCTATTGGAGCTGCGCGGCAGCAACCTTCGTGCAGTCGCTACAGACGGCCATCGTTTAGCGCTGTGTGACTCTAGTGTTGATCCCGGTGGGTCTGCCGAGCGTCAAGTAATTGTGCCGCGCAAGGGCATCCTAGAGCTTGCCAAATTGATCGGCGGCGGCGAAGACCAAGTCGAGCTTGAATTTTCCCGAAATCATTTACGCGCCCGCGTTGGCAATGCGGTTATGACGACCAAACTGATTGATGGCCGTTTCCCAGACTACGATGCGGTTATTCCTATTGGTGCTGATAAAACGGCATTAATGAGCAAGGACGAGTTGAAATCAGCGCTGCAACGCGCAGCCATTTTAAGCAATGAAAAATATCGCGGTGTGCGAATTGAGTTAAATCCAGGCGTAGTACGCATCGTGGCTACCAATGCTGAGCAAGATGAAGCTGTAGAAGAAATTGCCGCAGAAACCGTGGTTGCTAATTTGGGCATTGGTTTTAATGTTAATTACCTGATGGATGCGGTCAACGCCTTGGAGGGCTCGGAAGTTCTGCTTTGTTTGCGCGACTCGGGAAGTTCAGGCTTGGTGCGTGGGAAAGATAACTCGCGCGTACGCCATGTGGTTATGCCGTTGCGCTTGTGATTGACGCGTGCCTGATCAGTCGGTTGTAGCGAATGAGCGCCGAAATTTGGCGCTCTTTGATTTTGACGGCACGATGACGTCGCGCGATGTCTATGGTGTGTTTGTCGCAATGGCCGTGCCGCAGTGGCGATTAATTTTGGCGCTGGTGTTTGCTTGGCCGTTGATCATTGCTTATCGATACGGTTGGTTATCCGGAGTTAGTGGGCGGGCAATTGTGGCTTGGGTAGGCTTTTATCGCGCGCGTTGCGTGACGGTTGAGGCCGTCGCGCAGCGTGTTGCCACGGTGAATATTCCGGCGTTAATCCGTCCAGAAATATGGGCGAAACTAAGCGCGCATTTGACGCGCGGTGATCAGGTCGCTGTAGTTTCAGGTTCTTTTGACTTGTATTTGCGCCCCTGGTGCGAACAACACGGTTTGCACTTGTTCTGTTCTTCGCTGCAACGTTCGGGTGAGCGATTCACTGGCCGCTATGCTGGTTTTCAATGTGTAGGTGCGGAAAAGGTGCGACGCGTACTCGCGCATTTTGATGTTGAGCAGTTTGCCGAAATTTACGCGTATGGCGACACACCCGATGATCGGG
>JAYTAO010000107.1:0-1951 GCA_043737435.1 Rhodanobacteraceae bacterium
TGATCGCGCAAGCGAAAAGCGCCGGCAAATTAGCCGGAGATTTTGTTGCACCTTCACACTGGCAGCGCAACACGCCCGGCCATTTGAGTGAAGCGCTTAAAACCTTTACTCAGCAGGGCAGCTACCCGCGCTATCCGTTTGGCTCGGATTTTGACGCAACTGAGCTTGAGCTACTTCCAGCTTTGGCACGTTTAAAAGCCAGCACGCAGAGCAAACTTGGAAGTTTTCGCGAATTACTGAGCGCATTGCCGGGCGCGCTATTTAACACCGCACCAAGCACTAACCATCAAGCGAAATTAGCGCGGCTAGGGTTAGCGGCACCGCAATCGCTAAAAGATAAATTATTGGCGCGTATGCTGATAAAGCATTTTTGACGAGAGAACAGCTTCTACTTCCCATCCCGCTCCCGCAAAGCCCGACATCGCGCAGTCTTTTCCATCACAATCGCAAATGCGCGTGGGCCGTTGATAATGTTGCTGACTTTCGGCGCAAAGAACGCTTGCACGGATTTTTCGCCAGCGGCGTCACAGCGGGTTGCAGCCAGATCGAGCACTTGCGCATGGGTTTTCTCGCCTAAGCGCGCCAGCACTTTTTCAAAATTATTCTGCAGCCAAAGCCAGAGCGCGTCGCTGGTCGATTTTTGATTTGCCTGCGTGCTCAAGATCAGCAAAACCTCGTTGCCACGCAAAGACGAATCGAGCGAAAAATCGCGCAGGGCAGCGGCCTGCTCCGCATTTTCGACCCACCCTAAAGCCCGCAGCGCTTGGCCGCGAAAAATCGCATCGCTGGAGCCCAACAGCTGAGCCTTGAGGGCTGCAACTGCCGGTGCACCGCGTTCCTGCAGCGTTACCGCGAGCGCTAGTTCAAGTAAATCTGGCTTTACCGCATTCGGCTGCGCCGCTTTGCCATCAAGACCTAAAAAAGCGCTGCCGCGCGCTGCCAAGCCTTTGCGTAATTGCTTGTCACGCCCGGTTTGCGCGATAAATTCCAACACGCGCAAGCGCTGCTCGGCGCTAGCAGCAGGCGCAGTTTTGTCTAGTTCAGTGTTGGCATCCAGGCCAAGCAGCTTTGCCGGTCGCGCATAGAGCGCAGCTGCACGTCTTGACGATTTTTCTGATGGCTCCAACAGGTAATCAAATACAAAGCGCGAGGTGGGCAGCGAAGCCACAATCGCATCGGATGAGCCGGTTTCGATAATTTTCGCGACGCGCTCAAGGTAAACATCACTAGCAATCGAGCCAGAAAAAACCCCCGCTGTCAACGCATCTTGCAGCGCCAAAATTTCCGCGCTGCTTAGACGTTTAGTGATCTTCAACAGCTGCATCCAATTACTCGGCTCCACCTCAACGCGGAAGTAACCTGCACCCTGCGAGTTTGGCAGCACCCAAGTTGGGCAACGTTTGCTGTCGATGGCAACTTCGTTTATTGCCGAATCAAGTAGTACACACTGCGATTTGACCTCAGCACCGTCGTTAAACTTAAAGCACAATGGCACCTGCCAACTCTGCGGGCGACTTTGTTGCGCACCAAAGGATTGAAAGCGCGATTGCGTAATCGCAAGCTTTGCTTTGCCCTTGTTACATTGCAGCGCAACGCTCAGCTTGGGCACGCCATTTTGCGTTAGGAAACTTTCAAACGCTGGCACAACCGCAGTGTCTTTAGAGGCATCCGCTAGCGCCTGTAGAAAGTCCTTTGCATTGGCGTTGCCATAGGCATGGCGCTGCATATACAGCCGCACACCGGCACGAAAATTGTCCGTACCCAAATAAGATTCAAACATCGCCAACACGCCACCGCCTTTGCGATAGGTGATCGAATCGAACGCGCCGATAATTTCATTCTTATCTGCCACGGCATTGCGAATTTGCCGCGCGCTTTTGAAGCTATCCAAGTCCATCGCGCCGATCGCACCAGACTGAATTCGATTTTGAAAATTGAAACTTGGCTGCGC
>JAYTAO010000108.1:0-5000 GCA_043737435.1 Rhodanobacteraceae bacterium
CCGGGCATGATGATGCCGCAGATGCTGCAAAATTATTCAATGCAGCCGCAGCAAATGCAGACGCACGCGCCGCAAGCACAAGCGCAGCCATCCGCCACAGTACTTGAACCCACAGCGCCAGCAGTTGAACGCGTAGCTGGGCAAACTTTGCGCAGCCCCATGGTGGGCACTTTTTACACCAGCCAAACGCCGGGGCAGCCAGCGCTGGCAAATGTGGGGCAGGTTGTCAAAGTCGGCGATACACTGGGCATTGTCGAAGCGATGAAGATGTTCAACCCGATCGAAAGTGAGTTCACCGGCACGATCGTTAAAATACTGGTCGAAAACGGTTCCCCGGTTGAGTTTGATCAGCCGCTGATGGTGATTGAATAATCATGCTTGAAAAAATAGTGATCGCCAACCGTGGCGAAATAGCGTTGCGTATCGTGCGCGCCGCCCAAGCCTTGGGAATACGCACCGTCGCGGTGCACTCGACGGTGGATAAAAACTTAAAGCATGTAGCGATGGCGGACGAGTCGGTTTGCATCGGGCCCGCCGCCGCCGCGCACAGCTATTTGAATATGGCCGCAATTATTGCTGCGGCAGAAGTGACCGACGCGCAAGCGATCCATCCTGGCTATGGTTTTCTGGCCGAAAATGCTGATTTCGCCGAGCGGGTAGAAAAGTCAGGTTTCATCTTTATCGGCCCCCGCGCGGAAACGATCCGATTGATGGGCGATAAAGTCAGCGCGATTCGTGCAATGAAAGAAGCCGGGGTTCCGTGCGTGCCTGGTTCCGGTGGCGCGTTGGGCGATGACTTCAATAAAAACGCGAAAATAGCGAAAGAAATTGGCTATCCGGTGATTATCAAAGCTTCGGGCGGCGGCGGCGGTAAAGGTATGCGCGTGGTGCATACCGAAATGGCGTTGATGGCGGCGATTACGATGACCAAAGCCGAAGCTAAAGCGGCTTTTTCTAATGACGAGGTGTATCTAGAAAAATATCTAGAAAATCCGCGCCACATTGAAATCCAAGTGCTCGCCGACCAACATGGCAACGCCATCCATTTGGGTGAACGCGATTGCAGCTTGCAGCGGCGCCATCAAAAAGTTGTGGAGGAATGCCCGGCGGTTGGCATTTCGGCAGAAGAACGCGAGCAAATTGGCAAGGTTTGTGTCGATGCTTGCCACCGCATCAACTACCGCGGCGTCGGAACGTTCGAATTTCTTTACGAGCGCGGCCGATTTTATTTTATCGAGATGAATACTCGGATCCAGGTCGAGCATCCGGTCACAGAAATGGTGACCGGAATCGATTTAGTTACGGAGCAACTGCGTGTCGCCGCCGGTGAAAAATTGCGCATTAAGCAATCTGATGTACGCTGGACCGGGCATGCGATTGAGTGCCGTATCAATGCCGAAGATCCGGACACCTTCATACCCAGCCCAGGTGTGATTAAACGTTTTCACCCGCCAGGTGGTCCAGGAATTCGGCTAGACACGCATATCTACGATGGCTACGCCGTGCCGCCGAATTACGACGCGATGATCGGAAAAGTCATCGCGCATGGGCCAAACCGCACCGCAGCAATAGCCCGCATGCGCGTGGCTTTAGGTGAGCTGGTCGTAGAAGGCATTAAAACCAATATCGCGCTGCAGCAGAAAAATATGATCGATCAAATCTTTCAACTGGGCGGCTTTAATATCCATTATTTAGAACGAAGGTTGTTGGAGCAGCGCGGCAAAGATAATTAGCCGATGAAACCTATAACGCAAATTGCTGAGGCCGAAGCCACCGCAACCAGAGCTCAGTGTGTTGTCTAGTATTCGCGCTCGTTTTTCTGGGCTTGGTGATGTGGTTCTAGACACACCCGCGCGTTGTGTTCGCATAGTTTATACAGTCAGTGAGGATTAGTTTTTCGTTGCTGTCCGCAATTTAATTTAGTCTATACGCAGGCGCATAGACGAAGTGGGGTGCAAAATGAGCGCAATTAGAGCAAAGTTGTTTAAGAATGGTAGTTCTCAAGCGGTGCGGTTGCCCAAGGCCTTTCGTTTCAGTGGCACTGAAGTTACTTTGACACGCGACGTAGTCACCGGCTCGGTCACGATCACGCCAGTAGTTGACGATTCTTGGGAAGCGTTTTTCGCGCGACGTGACGCGGTTCTTGGGTTACGTGATGAACCAATTGAGCGCTATGGTAATGAGCCCATTGTTTTCCGAGATATTTTTTGATCTCCAAATCAATATTTATGCTTGACACCGATATTGTCAGCTACTTGGTTCGCGGACGTTACCTACGCCTGGACTGGCACATAGCAAATGTGCAGAGTAAGCAGCTTTGTATTTCAAGTATTTCTCGTGCTGAACTTCGAGTCGGCGTTTTGATGAAGCCTGAGGCAATGTCGCTTGCGCAATACATTAATGAATTTCTCGACCGAACTCCGGCAATGGCGTTTGATCAAGCGGCCGCCGATTGCTACGCAAACGTCGCAGCGCGTTTGCGTAGGCACGGAATATTGATTGGTCAAAACGACACATGTATCGCAGCACATGCAATGTCTATAGGTGCAACGTTGGTAACCCACAACGTACGGCACTTCGAACGGGTTGAGGGTTTAAGCGTCGTTGATTGGACCGTCTAAGTCCGCTTATTCTCTAAACGCACCGCCTTCTCCGCGGCGCGCATGGCTTTGACATTGATCGGCTGAATCGTTTTGATGCGGCACGACGGGCGATTTGGAATCAGAATTTTATCGAAGCCAGCGCTGAGCTGATGGCCTGAGCTAGTCAGCGCTATTTGCACACTGAAATCAAGATCTAGGCACTCCGAATACAGTGTCAGCAGATATGCATTTTTGATACTGGTTTGTACAACTAGTTGCTTGGGCGCGTACCCGCTGTTGGAATCCACCGCATGCCAACCCATTAAACTGCTGAAAAACACGGTGTTGACGCTAGCGCCAGCAAGGGCGTTGTAGTCCACCTGTGCGGCTTTAGCTGCAGCAGTTCGCCCCAAAATCATAATGATGCAGGACGCTAATAAAGCAAATTTGACGCTGGCTTTCATGAGCATGACCGGTAATTGGAATTAATATTCAGTCTGCGCTAGCGTTTGTAAATTTAGCCCAAATACACTATTTCGCCCGCCCATAAGTCGCGGTCAAACTCGCTTTGGCCAAGGTGTTGGCATTCACCATGTACCCAGCAAGCGCTGCAGTAGAACCCGGTGCAAGCTCAAGCTTTTCGGTTTTCAGCGCGTAAATCGTAAAGTTGTAGTGGTGTGGTTTATCGCCCACAGGTGGACACGGGCCGCCCCAGCCAGGCGTGCCGAAGTCCGTGTTTATCTGCAAAGCCCCGGCGGGCAGCTGTTTGCCATCGGCACTACCCACGCCTTGCGCCAAGCCAGTGCTATCGGCGGGCAAATTGAGTAAAACCCAATGCCACCAGCCCGCGCCGCCGGTGGGTGCATCGGGGTCGTGTACTAGCAGTGCGAAACTTTTGGTGCCCGCTGGTGCATTCGCCCAACTGAGTGCGGGTGATAGGTTTTTGCCGGTGCAGCCCAATCCGGAAAAGACAAAATTCTGCGAGATTGGCTTTCCCTTTGCCAAGTCGGGGCTGCTAAGTGTGAACGGCGCGGCGTTTGCGAGGCCGCTCAACAACGCGATAGAAATCAATAGCTTACGCATAGTTTTTAGTGCTTTAGGCTGAAGGGATTGGCAGTATAGCGAAGTGCATGTTTGTGTTTTCTTCACATGCGCGACAAACTTAGGTCGTTGAAGGTGTCCTAAGTGTGCGGCAACGCGGGCTTAGGGTGAAACGGGAAGCTGGTCAGAAACCAGCGCTGCCCCCGCAACGGTAAGTGAGCATCAAAACGCGTCTTCGCCACTGGGGTAAAAGTCTGAGCCGGCTTAACATCCTGGGAAGGTTCGCGCGTTTTGGCGACAGAGCCTCAGCTCAAATCGCACTCATCAGCCCGGAGACCGGCCTTTGACTAAATTTTGCGTGGTTTTTTCCATCGCAAAACTACCTCAACAGCAGCGCGGAGGGCGTTGGCGACTTGTGTTATTTGCACGGCGCGGCCCTGCAAATTCCTTCTGATCGCTCAGCTTTTAGCGCTGCCACCCCGTGCGGGTGCGCACGTTTTTTAAAGGCTATTATTTTATGAAGCAAACTTTTCTTTTCATCGCTCTTGCCGCGGTTTTCACGTTGCCGCCTGCGTTTGCCGCCGAACCCACCTTAGCCAACATCGTTACTGCAGCGAAGCGACCACAAGCGGTGGATACTGCGTTGGCGTCAGTCACAATTTTCACGCGCGCAGATATCGAGCGCATTCAGGCGCAAGATAGCGTGACGTTATTACGACATTTTGCTGGTGTGGATTTATCCAGAACCGGCGGCCAGGGCAGTCAAACCAGCGTGTTTTTACGCGGTACCAATTCCAACCACGTACTGGTGCTGATTAATGGTGTGCGCGTGGCTAGTGCCAATTCCGGCGCTTATGCGTTCGAAGGATTACCTATTGAGCTGATCGAGCGTATCGAGCTGGTGCGTGGACCGTTGGCGGCGCTGTATGGCTCCGATGCGATAGGCGGCGTTATTCAAATTTTTACCCGCACACCAGAATCGCCTAGCGTGGAAGCGGGCATTTCGCGCTACGACACCTTTCAATTGAGTGCCAGCCACGGCTACCGTACCGAACGCGGTGGCGTGGGCATTGCGGTGAGTCGGCGTGGCAGCCAGGGTTTTTCCTCGCAGAATATCAATGGCTTTAGTTTTGATCCCGATCGGGATGGTAGTTATGCCGAACGTGCTCTCCTCAGCGCTGATACGCAAGCCAATCAGCAATTGAATGTTCGTGCGAACGCTTTGCGCAGTGCCACTGATGTGGAATTTGACGACGGCCGTTCGACGCTTGTGCAGCGGCAATTTGGCATCAGCGCCGTGTATGAAAATTCCGAATCCCATAGGCAAACATTGCGTCTGGGATACGCGTCAGAAGTGATCGACACGCCGGTGTTTTT
>JAYTAO010000109.1:0-12107 GCA_043737435.1 Rhodanobacteraceae bacterium
CCAAAGTTTAGCGCGCTCAGTGCACGCTTATTCCTTGGCATATTCAAACGGCACATCGACCAATCGGTCAAAAACAGACTCGAACCCTGAGTAAGGCAAGGGCGATGCGCGCATGACGCCATCGATCAATTCCGCGCGTTCTTGTGCACTCGCGTTGCATTTAGGCAGCGGCACCACACTCATCACCTCACCGCCCGGAAGCTGGGTCACGCGTACCCAGCAGATCACGCCCTGACGCAAACTGCGGCTTAATTGGCTGCGCGCTTCGATGGTCGCTTGAATTGCGCTTTGATACTGCGCCAATAAACTGTTGTCGTCGCTTTCGCCGGTTAAGCCCGCCGCTTCTTCGGCAATCGCCTGCGCGATCGCCTTTTTATTAATCTCTTCCTGAAGCGCGTCAAGTTCCTGCTGTTTTATCAAGCGCTCTTTAGCAGCTTCTTCTTTTTGGCGGATGATTTCATCCAGCTTTTCTTGGCGCGCTTGTTCGATTTCGCGTCGATTATCCGGTGGTGGCTCTTGTACTTCTTCAATCACTAATGGATCGGGCATTTTCGGTGGAGCTACAACCGGCTTGTGATCAGTCACGTCATCCAGCGGCGCGGCTTGCGGTTTGGGCGGTTTAGGAATGGGAATACGCTGGGCGGGCGTCGGTTTTGCTGCCACGGTCGGCGCTTTTGGAATATCCATCAGCATAAATTCAATCGGCTTGCCAGCACGCTCTGGTGGTGGAATGCTGGCGGTGGCAAACCCGACAAACATTAAGCCTATTAGCGCTAAATGCAGCAACACCGCGAAACTAAGGCTCGCGGCTTTACTGGCGTCTGATTCCACCGCGAGCGGCTGCCATTTGCTTTTTTCAGCTCGACCATTTTGTTGCTGCTGGGCGCTCATCAGAACTTTCCTTTTGCTTCGTTTGCCAAGGCAAACTACTACTTCAAATCGTTTGAATAAGCTTACTTGGGCTTGACCGGCTGGGAGATAAATCCCACGCGCGGCACGTGTGCTTGCTGCATTAGCGCCATCGCTTGATACACCTTGCCGTACGGCACGGCATCGTCTGCTGCGATCAACACGCCGGTCTTGGGTGCTTGCGCCACGATGGCGCTGACTTCCATTAGCAAAGTGGCTTCATCGACTTGCTTACGCTCGCCGGTGCCTTTGGTCAGAAACATCAAGCCGGCTTTATCGACGCTAACGACTAAGGGCTCGTCCTTTTGATTCACCGGCGCGGCACCGCTTTGCGGCAAATCAATATCCACGCCCAAATTCATCAAGGGTGCGGTGACCATAAAAATAATCAGCAGCACCAGCATCACGTCAATGTAGGGCACGACATTAATTTCGCTGACAATTTTCCTGCGCTTTCGAAGTCTAGCCATGATTAATGGCCGTGATCTTCAATATTGGCTTGGCGCTGCAAGATCGAGGAAAACTCTTCTTGAAACGTGTCGTAGCGGGTTTCGATGCGCTCCACTTGATTGGAAAAGCGGTTGTAGAAAATCACCGCAGGAATCGCGGCAAATAAGCCCATGGCGGTGGCGATCAGCGCTTCGGAAATCCCGGGTGCCACCATCGCGATCGTGGCAGAGCCGACTTTGCTCAAGCCTTGGAAAGAAATCAAAATGCCCCACACGGTACCGAACAAGCCCACATAAGGGCTAATCGAGCCTATCGTCGCCAGCGTATTCAAGTGCGCCTCTAAGCGATCCACTTCGCGCGTCAAATGCACGCGCATGGCGCGCTGGCTGCCTTCTAGCATTATGCGTGGATCAATAGATTTACGGCTGCGCAAGCGCGCAAATTCACGAAACCCGGCTTCAAACAAACCCGCCAAGCCTGAGGGCGGGCCACTGGCTGACACTTCTTTAAACAGCTGCGCTAAATCCGCACCCGACCAAAAGCGTTCTTCAAAAGCTTGGGCTTCCGCGACAGCCGCACCCAGCACCGCTTTTTTGCGAAAAATCATCCACCAAGACCAAAGTGAGGCCCCTAATAACAACGCCATCACCGCCATCACCGGATAGCTGGCATGAAGGAGCAGTTCAATAAAATCAATTTCGTTATTCATCAGTTGGTTTACTCTGGCTCTTTAAATGTTCTGACTGCAATTTTCAGCGATAGGATTTCAAACTAGTTGACGTCGTCCTGCTCGCCCGCAAACACCATGTAAAGCGGATTGGGAATACGCGCGGGCGCAAAAGAATCACTGCGTACGCAAGCAAGTTCGACGTGCGCGCGACAAAGAATTTCCTCGCCACGCTTGAGAGTTTGCAAAACGCTCAGTGACGCGCGGCCCAAACCATCGGGCGCCAGCCACACTTCGCAAGCATCATCCATACGCGCGGGTTTGAGATATTGCATATTGACACCGCGCAACACAAACACCACGCCGTAGAGTTTCGCTAATTCGGTCTGAACCACGCCTTTGTGGCGCAACCATTCCGTGCGCGCACGCTCAAAAAACTTCAAATAGTTACTGTGATAAACCACGCCACCGGCATCGGTATCTTCCCAAT
Organism: Rhodanobacteraceae bacterium; assembly: GCA_043737435.1. Taxonomy (GTDB): domain Bacteria; phylum Pseudomonadota; class Gammaproteobacteria; order Xanthomonadales; family SZUA-5; genus JANNYA01. The sequence continues at coordinate 2,517 of JAYTAO010000109.1, forward strand.
AGATTTGAATGGGCCATCGAAAACGTGGATGGGTGATATTGGGTACGGCAACGTGGGTCATTAACCCTCCTACGGTAAATTTGAGTCAGAAACGGGCGCATCAAACAAATCCAAAACCGGCGCCGGTTTCGGCGGCCGCAGCCCTAGATGCAAATACGCTTTGCGCGTCGCCATACGCCCGCGCGCGGTGCGTGTCAAAAAGCCTTGCTGAATTAAAAATGGTTCGATCACATCTTCAATTGTGCCGCGTTCCTCACTCAATGCTGCGGCCATACTGTCGACACCGACCGGGCCGCCGTCGAAGTTCTCGATAATGATGCGCAGCAGCCGGTGATCGAGTAAATCAAAGCCTTCGGCGTCAATGCTGAGCATTCGCATTGCCCCGTTTGCCACCTCTAACGTGATTACCCCATCGGCTTTAACCTGAGCAAAATCGCGTGCGCGGCGCAGCAAGCGATTGGCAATCCGCGGCGTTCCGCGCGCGCGCCGGGCAATTTCGACCGCGCCCTGGGCATCGCACGGGATGTTCAATATTTTCGACGAACGCGTCACGATCTGGGTTAATTCTTCAACGTTATAAAACTCCAGCCGCTGCACGATACCAAAGCGATCTCGCAATGGACTGGTTAATAGCCCGGCGCGGGTGGTGGCACCAATCAAAGTAAACGGCGGCAGGTCAATCTTGATCGAACGCGCGGACGGCCCTTCACCAATCATAATATCAAGCTGAAAATCCTCCATCGCCGGGTACAGCACTTCTTCCACCACCGGGCTAAGTCGATGAATTTCATCAACGAACAGCACATCGTTGGCCTGCAAATTCGTCAATAACGCCGCCAAATCGCCGGGGCGCTCAAGCACCGGGCCAGAGGTTTGCCGCAAATTGACGCCCAATTCATTGGCGATTACGTGGCTTAAGGTGGTTTTCCCCAATCCGGGCGGTCCAAAAATCAGCACGTGATCCATGTGCTCGCCGCGCTTTTTTGCTGCCTGAATATAAATTTCCAGCTGATCGCGCACGGGCTTTTGCCCCAAATATTCACTTAAGCGCTTGGGCCGAATGCTGGCGTCTAATAGCTCATCTTCGCGGGTAGCTGCGGCGGATACCGGGCGGGCGGGTTCTGTCATAAATCCAATATAGTTTGGCGCGGTAAGCGACGAAAAACAGACTTTTCTATGCCGCCCCGCTTTTTGCAAGGTGGCATCGTTTGCGTGAGTGTCGCATACGCTTCATTAAGCAGCCCAGCCGTCCAAACGCCCCCAAATTTGCTTAAGCCGGGCAGTTTCGGCACCGTTGCGCCAATTTTTACGGTGGCGTGACGAAATGACCATTCATAACTCAGTTTTAGAGCTCATTGGCAATACGCCTATGCTCAAAGCGCAACGCCTAGATACCGGGCTTTGCGAGCTATATTTGAAGATGGAAAACATCAATCCCGGCGGCTCGATTAAGGATCGCATTGGCCTGTCAATGATTGAACAAGCTGAGCGCAGTGGCCAGCTACAACCCGGCGGTACTATTGTCGAAGGCACGGCTGGCAACACCGGTTTAGCGCTGGCGCTGGTGGCGCAACAAAAAGGCTACCGTTTAATTCTGGTTATTCCGGACAAAATGAGCCGCGAAAAAATCTTCAACTTGAAAGCCATGGGCGCCGAAGTGGTGCTGACCCGCTCCGATGTCGGCAAAGGCCACCCGGAATATTATCAAGACTTGGCGCGCACGATTGCCGAGCAGACGCCGAACAGCTATTACATCAATCAGTTCGCCAACCCCAGCAATCCGTATGCGCATGAATTCGGTACGGGTCCAGAAATTTGGAATCAAATGCAGCACCAAATGCACGCGATTGTTTTTGGCGTGGGCAGCGGCGGCACTTTGACCGGCTTGACGCGATTTTTCAAACGCGCCGCACCGCATGTGGATCTAGTGCTGGCGGATCCACAGGGTTCCGTTCTGAGCAAGTACGTCAACGAAGGCGTATTGGACAAGCAAGGCGGCAGCTGGACGGTGGAAGGCATCGGCGGGGATTATTTAACCGCGATTGGCGATTTTTCCCGGGTACGCGTGGCCTATGCCATTGGCGATAAAGAAAGTTTCCACGTCGGACGCGAGCTATTGATGAAAGAGGGCGTGCTTGGCGGCTCGTCCACCGGCACCGTCATTGCCGCGGCGCTGCGCTATTGCCGCGCGCAAACGACGCCTAAAAAAGTTGTGGCATTCGTTTGCGACACCGGCAATAAATACTTATCTAAGATGTACAACGATTATTGGATGCTGGACAACGGTTTCCTTGATCGCGAAGAGCATGGCGATTTGCGCGATTTGATCGTGCGCCCCTATGCGCAGCGCGACACGGTGACGGTTAAACCGGAGGATGCGCTAACCGTGGCGTATCAGCGTATGAAGCTTTACGACGTCTCGCAACTGCCGGTGATGACCGACAGCGAAATCGTCGGCATCGTCGATGAATCCGATATTTTGATGCACGTCTACGGTGATCAAAGCCGCTTTCGTGATCCAGTATCCACGGCGATGGTAAGTAAGCTAACGTTTGTCGAAGTGACCGCACCAGTCAGCGAGCTGATGCCGATTTTCGATTTGGGTCAAGTTGCAATTATCAAACAGCAGGGCAAATTCCTTGGCTTGATCACGCGCATGGATTTGCTGAATTACCTGCGCCGCCGCGCCGGCTAGATCGGCATGATTGCCCTGATCCAGCGCGTCAAACGCGCGCGCGTCACCGTGGCGGGCGAATGTGTGGGCGAAATTGACACTGGCTTATTAGCTTTTGTCGCGATTGAACGCGGCGACGGCGACGCGCTGGTGGCAAAATTGCTGCATAAGCTGTTGAACTATCGGGTCTTCGCCGATGATGCGGACAAGATGAATTTGTCCCTGCGAGACATCAATGGCGGCTTGTTATTGGTATCGCAATTCACACTCGCAGCCGATACCAACTCTGGCTTGCGCCCAAGCTTCACGCCTGCCGCCGTGCCCGAAGAGGGCAAACGACTGTTCGACGCGCTGGTCACCGCAGCAGGCCTCGCGCATCCATTCGTGGCGACCGGAATTTTCGGTGCAGATATGCAGGTGGAGTTGGTCAATGACGGACCGGTCACTTTTTATTTGCGGGTTGTTAGTCAGCAAACTACTGCACCGTAAACCGACCAATCTCAATATATTCCTTACCCTCTTCAAGACGTCGAACGGTGGCAGTCGTTTTCGCCGCCCCTGCTTTCGACAAATCGTACCCAAACGGCGTTTGGAACTCTAAATACACGGTAATCGGCGCAGCCAGCTTCTGCTCATGATTGGCAAAATAATTCGCATACACCGTGTAGGTGCCGGGCAAAGGGCGGGCAATGGTGAACGTTTCCGGGCCATAGCCTTCGGTAAAGTCATCGCTCATCTGCCCTCCGGTCGTGGTTTGCTTCTGGCTGTAATAAGCCCATTCGCCGGCAGGATCGCGCACCCATAAGTCAATATCGACATCGTTGGCATTCCAACCCATCACCACCCGCAAACCTACCGGCACCGAGCCTATGAGCGTCCTGGGTATGTCAAGTTTGATAAAATCTGGGCGTTGCGCCTTGCTAGTGCGCGCCAGTAAATCATTGAATTCATGTAAGGAAGTTAATTGGATTGAAGCAAAGCGGCTGTCCCAGTCGTGGCTGGCAACATACCAGAGCATTTCGAGCGCGCGTTTAATATCGCCGCCGCTTTGCACTGGGGCACGCGCCAGAATCAAGGCGAAATCGCGATAGCCTTGGGGCTCTTCAGTGCGCAAGGACTGCGCAAGTTCAAACTGCGCCAAAGCCAGGTCCCATTGCTGCCACTGGCGCAGCTTTTCCGCCAGCACGCGAATCGCGCCGACATTTTCAACCTGCACTTCGCTGATATTAGAAAGCACCCGCAACGCTAAGGTTTTGTCTTTGCGTTCGGTGTAGAAATACTCAGCGCAATCAAGGTAGAAACCGACACTGCCTTCGCCGTCTGCTTCACTTAAATAAGCCGCGTATGGATTAGTTGCGGCGCGTATGCGCGCTAGATAAGGCGCGTTCGGTGTGTAGGTTTTGAGTTCAAGCGTGGCTTGGGTATGGCTTGCCTGGGAAGGCTGCGAACCCGTTCTTGCACCTTCATTTTCGCTACGTCCGGTCGCAGTGCCCGTCACCGCAACAGCATCTAATGACTGGCTTGAAGATTCCCGTGCAGACGAATCATCATTCATCGGCGTTGCCGCCGATACACTGATAGGCTCAGCTTGCGAAGGTGATGGCCGTGGTGCGGGTGGCGGCGACATCGCCGCACTCGGGGGCGCGGATGGCATTGCCTCAGCCGGCGCCGCACCTGCCATGACCTCGCCGCTTACCACGGCCTCAGTGTCCATATTCTGCGCCGCTCGTTCTTTTGCCTGCGCACGCTGCTCGATCAAGCCCTGGCGCGCACCGGCGGTCAGGGAATTTAGATAAGCCGCGTCGGCAGCTAGCAATTCTTGCATTAGTTTGCGCGCGCTGGCTTCGTTGCTGGGCTTATCGCCCTGTTCTTGCAAAACTTGCGCACGCTTGAGCATCGCCGCTGCAAGCTTTTGTTGTGCGTAGTTGCTGCTTGCGCGCCATTGATTGGCGTTGCGCATGGCCATGGTTGGCAATACCCCGGAAAGCCACGGATGCGGCGTAGCGTGCCAAATCTGGAATTCCTGCCATTGGTTGGTCAGGGATTGCAAATCATCATTGACGGCATCACCACTAATTTTTGTTACCCGCTGCGCGTCAAACTGAGCGCGTAATTCAGGCTCTATCGGTGCGACGTCGTAGCGTAAATAGTCGTCAATCGAATCCAGCACCAACAACGACGTTTGCGCCGTCACCACACTGAACTGCGTCGCCAGCGCCAGGGTTTTTTCGCTCAGCGCCTCGCTAGCACCAGCGTTTCCAGTCAAATTCAACGCCCGGATTTGCGTACTCGCCCACAGACGTTGGATGGGTGCTGACAGCGCACCGGCAATCGTTGCCCGCAAAGGCGTGGTGATGCTGCGCGTTTGCGTTTGCGCGCCATGGCTCCAGCTTAGGCTGATCTTGGTCCCGGCTTTACAGCGGGCAGCTAGCGTCGCGGCCCCAGCAAGGACCTTGCTGATTGCGATTGCATCAACGCAAGCCCCAGCTTGTGCGCTAGCGCGCACGCCAGTTCGAGCGGCAGCGGCCATTTTTACCGCGTCCGCGACGCTGCCACCGCTCAGATCCAAAGTGTTTGCGTTCAAGCGTTCTGCTAGGCGCGCAATGCCATCGGCATCCGGTGTGGCTGTCGCTACGCCAATCAAATATTTGCGTGCGCGCGGCGTTTGCGCGCGAAACTTAAATGGCTCGAAGGTGGCGCTGCCATCGGTCAGCACGATGCCCAAATCGGCGGTCTCGCTAAATGCTAGCGCCTGCAATGCCGTACCGCCGTCGTAGTCAATCGCTTTCAGTGCCGCAAAAAAATCCTTGCTATTGCCGGCTTTAAGCTGGAAATTTTGTGCGGGGGCGGCTTGATCACGAAAAGCAATCAACTGAATTTTGGCATCACCATATCCGGCGAATAGCGTGCGTAAAAACGTCTGTTCTTTCTGCTGATCGCGCTGCAGGCCGCTGCGTGAGGCATCCAGATAAACTGCAATGGACTTTGGCGTACTACCCGTATCCGGCGCCCAGCTGGGCGCATCAATTTGCGCGACGACGTATTGAAACGGATCTTTTAAATCTGGCGCTAAGCTTGAATACACATTCGCTACCCGCTCGGCGGGCAGGTCCAATGCAATCATGGCCTCAGGCTGCACATTGACTAGGCTGCGCTGCGCAATTTTGGCGTCGCTGAGCGTTAACGTATTCGGCGAGTTCAGCGCATTCGCCGCCGCACCAACCGCTTCAACGCGCACCGAATAGCGATCTAGCTTGCCGGTAACGGGCACTGGCAAACGGTATTGCCATATTCCGTCGACGCGCTGCAATGCCTGCTCAATCGTGATTGCAATCCGCTTCCTGCCGTGTGCGGGAATCGGATAAATCCGCGTGCGAAACACATTGCCGCGCGTCAGTTCCGCCAAACCGGGATCGACGCCCCGTCGCGTTATTTCTTCGAACGCAACCCGCGCCGTTTGTTTCGGCACCACCACGCCCTCGCGCAGCACGCCATTGACTTCTAACGCATAACCCGCCACCGTTTGTGCAGGCGTCAAAGGGAAGACAAATTCGCCTTCCATCACCCGATCATTCGGATTTTCGAATTCAAGCTCGATGCGCGTACTGGCTAAAAACCCGTAAGTTTTCGCTTTAATGCTCATGCTGCTCAAACGAATGGGCTGTTCCCCCGCCACCGGCGGCGTCCAAATTTGCACTGGGCCGTTCTGCGCCAACACCGGCGAAGAACAAATAGCTTGAAGCGTCAAAACAAGAGCGCACAACGTGGCGAGCGATTTCATAGTGGTCTTTCCGTTTGAGCTTAAGGCGGCTACGTTAGCAAAAGTCAAACGGGGTTAATTTGGTTTTTTGCTTTTTCCGTGATGGGAAAACAGAGCGCATCTCTGAATTCACCCTTTAGCCGCACTCAGCCACCGCAACTATTGCGCGCTTTAATGTTCATTTCAAAGCGATTTACGAGCGCGGCGCAAATACTTCCCCCGAAAAAAGCAGTGCTCGCTCACCTGCGCGGCTTCTTGCTTCAATGCAAATTCGCACTTCCTGCCGCGAATCGCCTAAGGCGTGCGTAAGTGTCCAACCTGCATTATTCAAACGCGGATCGCGGAATACAGCGGCAACGTCAGCTCTGGGTAAGCCAGTAACGCAACGAATTGAATTGCCGTCGATCAACACGATAACGTCGTCCAACACGCCATCATCCAATGATGCGGCCCATCCCTCCAAATGCAATAAGCCTGCATTAGAAAGCGTGCATACATCTGCCCAACCCCATGCGCCACGCCTAAAATTAGAAAGCTGCTCAAGACTTGTGTCGCCGTTACGTGCGACAACGTATAAATCTTGTTCGTGCGCCAGTGATTTTGGCAGACGACAGTAGCGATGGGTACGCGCGGTTGCGCGCTCAATCGAGGCTTTTACAAAATCTTCACTGACATAGGTCGTGCCATAAATTTCATCGGCGAGAGGTGTTGTCTCGCTGATACCGAAGTACAAAATCCCCGACTCAGGCATCGTTTTGTCCAGGCTTAAAAGCGCCTGATCGCGAATACTGAAACACAGCACGCCACGCGGCGTCAGCAGGCTGGTCAGTTTTTGCAACCAACCGTGAAACAGCGGTTCCGGCAAATGCGAAAACAGTGACGCAACCCAAATGAAGTCGAACTGATTTTCGGGCAAAAATTCTTCCGGGTTCGCAATAGACTGTATGCCATGTACGCCGAATTTTTCGACAACGTATGCGACTGCATCCGCTTGAATTTCCGATGCCCAAATTTGCCGAGCCGGGATTTGTGTGGTCAATAACCGCAATAACCTCCCGTAGCCACAGGCAAAATCGAGAATCTTGAGGCTTGGATCAGACGGGTCAAAAAATTTCTTTATGATTTGATGCGCGGCATAAAATTGCTGAAGCGAAATTGCATAGTATTGGCTTAACGCGACATCACTGTTTTGATGGTGCCCAAGGGAGTGCAGCAGCATTTGGTCCTCAGGATGAATATTTGCGTTCAATGGCGCCACGGATTGCTGATTGCAAATACTTTCAGCGTAACTACGAACCATTTGTTGAAATGCTAGGCTCGCCGTGGTCGCGTTAGATTGGTTGAGCAGGTGCAAAGGTTCGACTCCGTTGTTTATAGAACCAAAGCATACCCGAAACCGATTTTTAGCCCGATCGGAACCGGCCTAGAAGCCAAAAATGGCGCCCGCCCAAACTGAACCTGTAAAATTTAGCAACTGGTGTGATTGCTCTAAATACGTACAATTCGGCTCCCTTTAAAGCGCGGATCCTTTGCCATGCTATTTGAAACCATCAGTCAGTTTGGCCACGAACAAGTCGTGTTTTGCCACAATAAAGATGCGGGCCTGAAAGCCATCATCGCGATTCATAACACGGTGCTCGGCCCTGCACTTGGCGGTTTGCGCATGTGGCCGTATGCCACCGAGCAAGAAGCGCTCAACGATGTACTCAGGCTCTCGCGCGGCATGACCTACAAAGCGGCGGTTGCTGGCTTAAATTTAGGTGGCGGCAAGGGGGTCATTATTGGTGATCCGAGCAAAGATAAATCCGAGGCGTTGTTTCGTGCCTTTGGGCGCTTTGTCAACAGCTTGGGCGGGCGCTACATTACGGCTGAAGACGTTGGTATTGATGTGAATGATATGGAATACGTGTTTCGCGAAACCGAATATGTCTCGGGTGTGCATCAAGTTTTTGGTGGGTCCGGGGATCCATCACCGTTTACCGCAGCGGGCACGATGCAGGGCATTATGGCCAGCCTGCAGCACCGCTTTGGCAATGAAGATATCGGCAAGCACAGCTACGCCATCCAAGGTGTCGGGCATGTGGGCTACAACTTGGCTAAGTTGCTGCGCGAACAGGGTGCCAAGGTATTTGTTACTGATATTAATCAAGTCAACGTCAAACGCGTGGTCGATGAATTTGGCTGCGAAGCGGTGGGTCTGGACGACATTTATGATGTGCCCGCCGACGTTTATTGCCCCTGTGCGCTGGGCGGCACCGTCAATAAAGAAACCATTCCACGCTTCAAGTTTAAGATTATCTGTGGTGCGGCGAATAACCAGCTTGCCACCGAAGAATGCGGTAATGAAGTCGAACGCCGGGGCATTATCTATGCACCGGATTACGCGGTAAATGCGGGCGGGCTGATGAATGTCTCGATTGAGCTAGAGGGTTACAACAGCGAACGCGCGATGCGCATGATGCGCACGATCTATTACAACGTTGGCACCATCTTCAAAATTGCCAAACGCGACGGCATTCCCAGCTGGAAAGCGGCCGATCGCATGGCAGAAGAGCGTATAGAGTCGATTGGACGCGTCAAATTGCCGTGGATGGGCAATTCCCCGCCACGCTTTGCTGGGCGTTCTAGAACCTAATCGCTGCGCGCCCGTTTTGATCTTGCATCGAACGGGCGTTTTTTATCGCGCTAGTTGTTTTGCCGTGTCGCCTTCCGGCCGGAGTTGTGCTTCAATAGGTTTCGAATGTGTTTTGCTTGGCAAAACATCCAAACCTAACTTCCATTGGGCAAACTGTATGGCGCGCATTTTGATTGTTGATGACTCACCATCCCAGCTTTTGATTCTTAAACGAATTGTAGAGAATTTAGGGCACTCCGTATTGACCGCCGATGACGGTGTTAAAGGTGTTGAAGCCGCCAAGCGGGAGCTACCTGATTTGATTTTGATGGACGTCGTCATGCCCAATCAAAATGGCTTTCAGGCAACGCGCTCGATAAGCCGGGAAAAAACTACCGCGCATATTCCGGTGCTGCTAGTAACGACCAAAGATCAGGAAACCGATCGTGTATGGGGTTTGCGCCAAGGGGCAAAATCATTCATTACCAAACCGGTCAACGAAGCGGCACTGGGCGCTGAGATTAAAAAGTACCTCAACCTTTG
>JAYTAO010000110.1:0-1943 GCA_043737435.1 Rhodanobacteraceae bacterium
TGATTCGCAGATGCAATGGTGTGCGAACGACGGCGAAACCGTGCTGGCAAATTCGGTGCTGCTACAAGTCGCAGCGCCCGCGCGTGCGCTGCTAAGCGCTGAGCGCACTGCGCTCAATTTTCTGCAAACTTTGTCCGGTGCGGCAACGACGACCGCACACTACGTGCGCCTGATCCAGCATACCAAAACACGTTTGTTGGATACCCGCAAAACCTTGCCCGGTCTGCGCGACGCGCAAAAATACGCGGTGCGCTGTGGTGGCGGACTTAATCATCGGATTGGTTTGTTTGATGCGTTTTTACTGAAAGAAAATCATATTGCGGTGGCAGGTTCGATTCGTGCGGCTGTGGCCGCTGCGCGCCAACTGTATCCGGATCGCTTTTTACAGGTCGAAGTTGAAACCCGCGCGCAGCTGGAAGAGTGCTTAAGGTTAGACGTGCCGCGCGTGCTATTAGATAATTTCAGCCCCGCACAAACCGCTGAGCTGGTGCGCTTGGTCGCCGGGCGCATGGAGCTTGAGTCTAGCGGCGGCATTGATGAGCAAAGTTTAATTGCCTATGCCGAAGCAGGCGTAGATTTTATTTCCGTCGGCAGTCTGACCAAGCATGTGCGTGCGGTGGATTTGTCGATGCGGATGGTTTGATTTCGAGGCGATACCTATTGCGGCTTCTTTAATCGTTGGCTTTCCTGGGGTTCTAGACAAACATAGCTAGTCAAGGATAAGCCATTGGCGTAGTATTTCGGCATGCAAGTTATTGCCGAAATGCCAGAGTTCACCCGAAAAGCCCCACATTTGCTCGGCAAGGTGGAGTTTCTGGCGTTGATCACGCATCTTGCAGAAAACCCTTGCTCGGGTGCCATCATTGTGGGAACCGGGGGAATCCGAAAGCTACGTTGGGTTCGCGAAGGCATGGGTAAAAGCAGCGGCGTACGAGTTATTTACTATTTTCATGATCATCGTATCCCGCTGTATTTGCTGAGTATTTTTGGTAAGAATGAAAAAGCCAATTTGAGTAATGCCGAGGCAAACGAGTTGTCCAAGTTGGTTAAACTTTTGCTTAAAGCATCAGGAATATAAAGTTATGAGCACTGCATTTGAAAGCATTAAAGCCGGCCTAACCGAAGCTATAGCGCACGCCGGGGGCAAAACGGTGAGCGCTAAACTGCATAAACCGAACGCAATCGATGTAAAAGCTATTCGTGCACAGGTCGGTATGTCGCAAACAGAGTTCGCCTCTTCCTTCGGCATCAGCGTGGGTACGCTACGCCATTGGGAACGCGGCGATCGGCAGCCTCAAGGGCCTGCGCGGGTGTTGCTGCAAGTAGTGTCAAAGCAGCCCAAGGTTGTGCTGGCGGCGCTGGCGGCTTGAAATCTGACTAAGGATTGCTGTCGCGACTATTTTTCAACTCAATGATTGCGCGAAAATGAAATCAAAATTATTCATTGCCTTAACGTTTTTCTTTTGCATCAACATTGCGCGAGGTGCAGGCTTCGACTGCGCGCAAGCTGTCACGGAAGTGGAGGTATTGATTTGTGACACCCCAGAACTAAGCCAACTTGATGACGATCTGAATAGTCTCTACCAACTAACAAAAGAACATCCAGATAAAGCACTGCTTTTACAAGAACTCAGAGGGTGGTTAGCGAAGCGAAATGCGTGTGAAAGCGAACAATGCCTTCTGCGCGCATATCAGCGGTTTGTTCCGGCGTTCGGCGAGCGAGTGTTAGGTCCGCTGGAAGCTCAGGCGTTGTTAAGCGCGAAACGGGTGACGCCTAATCGAGAAGACATGGAGGTAGGGCGCCGCGATCAAACTGAGCCGGAAGTTTCCGGAAGAGACGGAGGCCCGTTTGAAATTGGACTCAGTGGAAAAACGACAGTTGCAGCCCAGGGAAATAACAACGCATCTGGCGCTTTTGAACTGACTGAATTGCAAACCGACCA
>JAYTAO010000111.1:0-1936 GCA_043737435.1 Rhodanobacteraceae bacterium
ATATCGAAGCACCACTTAAGCTTGTGTTTGATTGTTATGCGACTTGTTTGCCGTGGTAAACGAGTCAACGGCTAACTTGATCGTTTTGCCAAAGCAAAACGCCCTGCACGCTAAGCTTATGTTAAAAATGCGCCACACCTGAGCACGACAATGTCAAATCAATGGCTGAAAGCACTCCGATCCCCTTTGCTATTTGGCATGGCCTACGGTTTGCTGCTGCGTATTGCGTTTTATTGGTCGATCACCCGGCATTACTTAGGTGAAGTGATGGGCTTGGCGTTTGCCTTCGGCGCGCCTTTTGCAGTCGGTGCAATCACGGTATTTCTGCGCGCGCCAGCGTTACGAAGTTGGAATAACGCCGCATCCGGCGCCTTTGTAGCGGTCACTTTATTTGTATTGGGGACGGGTTTGCTGCTGCTTGAAGGCCTGATCTGCATCGCCATGGCGCTGCCTCTGTTTTGGATCGCCGCTATACTTGGGGCGTGGGCCGCGATGCTGGTGGTGAAGGTAGTTGATCGCAGTCGGCTCAATGTTTCGGTGATTGCTATCCTGCCGGTGTTGGCGTCGATGTTCGAACCCGCCCATAGCGTGCCACCTACGCCGATTCGGCAAGAAATTCAGCGCGAAGCGGTGCTTGATGCCCCTGCGGCGGCCGTTTGGGCGCAAATTACGGCGGGCAGTAAATTGAAAGATCAATACTTTGACGCGAGTATCGCGCGGCGAATCGGCATGCCTGCACCGCATTCTGGTCGGATCCATAGGCACGCAGATGGGCAGTTGATTCGGCGGTCTTTTTGGGGCAAGAAAGTTTATTTTGACGAGCCTATTACCGCGCTTGAACCGCAGCATTATTTGGCGTGGCGCTATCAGTTTTATCCCGATTCTTTCCCTCCCGGCGCCATGGACGAACACGTGGTGATCGGCGGAAAGTATTTCAACCTTACCGACACCGATTTTCGTCTAACGCCGTTGTCGAACGGGCGTACCCGCGTCAACATGCGCATTGGCTTTACCGTGGATACCGCGTTCAACTGGTATTCCCGGCCAATGGCGCGCTGGATTCTGGGCAATTTTGCCGAAACTGCGCTTGATGCCTTGGGCGCTGCGTCCCAGGCAAATTCAGCTGCGCCGGGAGCATGACGGATGTGCGCGGCAGTGCGCAGGCGCGCTGTAGTTCGCGCTAAACTGGGGTCATAACCCGCAACCACCGCAACCCATATGACCGCCATCAAACAAGCTGATTTCATTCAATCCATCGCCGATGCGCTGCAATACATCAGCTATTACCACCCGGTGGATTACATCAAAAATCTCAGTCGCGCTTATGACTTGGAGCAATCACCGGCGGCAAAAGATGCAATTGCGCAGATTTTAATTAACTCGCGCATGTGCGCTGAGGGGCATCGGCCGATTTGTCAGGACACTGGTATTGTCTCGGTATTTTTGGAAATTGGCATGGACGTGCAGTGGCCCGATGCCAGCATGGGTGTAGAGGAGATGGTCAACGAGGGCGTGCGGCGCGCGTATAACCACCCCGATAACAAACTGCGTGCCAGTGTGCTGAGCGATCCAGCCGGTAAGCGCATCAACACCAAAGACAACACGCCTGCCTGTGTGCTGATGAAAGTGGTGCCGGGCAACGCAGTAGATGTAATCGTGGCGGCCAAGGGCGGCGGCTCGGAGGGGAAAAGCAAATTTGTGATGCTCAACCCCAGCGATTCGATTGTCGATTGGGTGATGAAAACGGTGCCCACCATGGGCGCGGGTTGGTGCCCGCCCGGCATGCTGGGCATTGGTATTGGTGGCACTAGCGAAAAGGCAATGATTTTGGCGAAAGAATCCTTGATGGAGCCAATCGATATGCAAGAGCTAATCGCGCGCGGGCCGCAAAATCGCATTGAGCAATTGCGCATTGAGCTGTATCAGAAAATCAACG
>JAYTAO010000112.1:0-1930 GCA_043737435.1 Rhodanobacteraceae bacterium
CGCACGGAGGTTTTGCGCGCTGGGCTGCGCGCGCGTCATATCCAGATGGCGCAAAATTTAGCTTTAAGTGAGGCAATGTTGGCCCGAACGGAGCAAGCGCTGGAGCTGTTGGATCGGCTGTGTTTGGATACGCGACGGCCAGCAAATCATTTTGCTTGGCAAGCCAGCGTTTTGGCCTTGGGTGAGCTTTTGAGTTCAAGCTTGGGCGAAGCCTATTTGCTCAAATGCGGCGTCCCAGCGGGGTGGCTTGATGCGCGCGAACATTTGTTGAGCGTTGCCGCGCCCAACGATGGCGATTGGAGTAAATACATGTCAGCCAATTGCGCGCCTAGGCCTTCGCTGGAAACCCGAGCGGCATTGGCCGCTTTGCCGCCCTGTCTTATTACCCAGGGGTTTATTGCGCGCAATTTGGCAGGCGAAACGGTCATATTAGGGCGCGGGGGTTCGGATACCTCTGCGGCTTACTTTGGCGCGTTAATACAAGCGGAAGCCGTTGAAATTTGGACCGATGTTCCGGGCATGTTTAGCGCCAATCCGCGTAAAGTGCCGAACGCACGGCTTTTGAAAAAGCTGGATTTTGACGAGGCGCAGGAAATTGCAACCACGGGCGCAAAAGTGCTGCACCCGCGCTGCTTGGGCCCGGTGCGGGAGTTCTCGGTGCCGATGTGGATCAAAGACACCACGCGGCCGCATTTCTCCGGCACTGCGATTGGCGCACGTGATTTAGCGCAAAGCGCCAGTGTCAAGGCGGTTTCTGTTCGCGCGGGTCTAACTTTGGTCAGCATGGAATCCTTAGGCATGTGGCAACAAGTCGGATTTTTAGCGGATGTTTTCGCAGCGTTTAAGCGCCACGGTTTGAGTATAGATTTGATCGGTAGTTCGGAAACTAACGTCACTATCTCACTGGATCCGAGCAGCAATTTAATCAACGCGGACACCTTGGAGCTATTGTGCGGCGATTTGGCTTCAGTGTGCCGCGTGAAAGTAATTGCACCGTGTGCCGCGATTACGCTAGTGGGACGTGGAATTCGCAGTTTGATGCATCAGTTAAGCGCGGTGTGGGCAGAGATTGGCGCGGAGCGCGTGCATCTAGTCACGCAGTCCTCAAATGATCTAAACCTGACCTTTGTCGTTGACGAAGGCCGGGCCGAGCATTTGCTGCCGGCCGTGCATGAAGCGCTAATTACCGCCCGCGTGCTGCCTTTGGATGACAGTGATGTGCTAGGCCCTGCTTGGAATGAACTGGATGCACAGCCTGCAGCTGTGCATCCGCGCTGGTGGAGCCTGGCGAGCAAAACCTTGATCGAGATCGCGCAGCTCGGGCCGCGTTACGTGTATTCATCGGCGGAAATCGCATTGCGACTGCGCGAGCTGAAGGCGATGCGGGCAATCGATCAATGGTTTTATGCCTGCAAAGCAAATAATCATCCCGAAGTGTTGCGTCAGATCTTTGCTGCAGGCTTCGGTATCGAATGTGTGTCAATCGAAGAGCTTGCGCATGTGGGTAAATGTTTACCGGTTATTGACCCTGAGCGATTGTTATTCACGCCGAATTTTGCGCCGCGCCACGAGTACGAAAGTGCTTTTTTACAAGGCGTGCAGGTCACTTTAGATTCCTGTTATTTGCTCGAACACGCGCCTGAGCTTGTGCGCCGAAAAAAAATCCACTTGCGCGTTGATTTAGGGTTCGGCGATGGCCATCACGCCAAAGTCAACACCGGCGGTGAGCGCTCCAAATTTGGCTTGAGCTTGACGGAGTTGGCCAAATTTAAAGGGTTGGCAAAAGCGCTGGATGTGAAAGTTATCGGTCTCCATTCGCATTTAGGTAGTGGCATTACCGATGCGGCGCATTGGCCACAGGTGTTTGCTGAATTGGCTTCGATTGCCGAAGGATTTAGCGGTGTGCGCAGCGTCAATTTGGGCGGCGGCC
>JAYTAO010000113.1:0-1927 GCA_043737435.1 Rhodanobacteraceae bacterium
ATGCTCAACGCATAGGGAACAAAGCCGCGCTCCTTCGCTAACGCTAGGGTGACAGCGGAATCCATGCCGCCCGAGACCAACACAACCGCGCGGCGCTCCGCTATTTTTAAGTCAGGGGTGCAGTCCATTTTACTCATTCGTTGCGATGACCTATCTATGCTTTAAAGCTTTTCTCTTTACGATTCCATGCGCTACAGCGCGACGCGATTACGTCCAGCGGCTTTTGCTTCATAGAGTTTTGCGTCGGCCGCGCGCATCAGCGCCGCCGGTTCCTGCATCGAATCACTAAGCATGGCAACGCCAAAGCTTGCGGTGACGCCGACTCGGGCATTGCTAAGTTGATGCGAGGTGGCTTCCGTATGTTTGCGCGCGCTTTCCGCATAAGCAATGGCTTGGGCGACTGACACTTCCGGCAGCAAAACGCCGAATTCTTCCCCGCCTAAGCGCCCGGCCAAGCCCAACGGCGGCAATTCGTGTACCAAAATTTCGGCAAACCGCTTTAGTACCAAATCCCCATCCAAATGGCCGTGGGCATCGTTGATGGGCTTGAAATGATCCAGATCAGCAATCACCAGCGCCAAGCTCATATTCTGCCGCCGCGCTTCGGCAATTTCTTGGCTAATCAATGCCAAAAAATGCCTGCGGTTGGAAATTCCGGTCAATTCATCCATCACCGCTAAATCCACCAATTGCTTTTGGTAATCCGCCTCGACGCTGCCCAACTCAAAAAACTTGAACACACTGTCGCCGAGTTTGATGCGATCACCATCGGCAAGCTGAGTGCGCTCAATCGCTAAGCCGTTGACAAAGGTTTTATTGGTGGAGCCTAAATCCTCCAGCACATAAAGCCGGTTATCGCGAATCACGCGGCAATGGTGGCGCGAAACGCTGGCGTGCGGAATGGTCAAACCGGACTCGGACGAACGACCGATAGTCAACGGCGCGCCGTCGAGCTCGATACGCGTGCCCAGCAGCGGGCCGGCGATGGCCACTAGACACGCAGGCTCAAGCCCGCCGATGCGTTCGGCAGCACTATTTTGCGAAATTCTTTCAGTGACTCGGGTTCGGATTCGCATCGACACGGAATTTGGCCTCATAGATGACGAAAGTCTAACAGGCGTCACGCGCTGCGTGCGGGTCAGTTACCCTAGAAACAGCAGTTGGACGAATAAAAGAGTGCATTTTTTTGGCGTTCCAGCAAGGCGTGAGGACGCCGCATACTCATTGCCTGCAAGGACGAAACAACGATGCTGGGGCGTCAAAAAAGTGTGCAATTTTGTTCGTAGCGGCGTTCACCCAAAAGGTGAGCTTCGAAATATCCAAATTCTTCAATATTTTCATAGCTTTGGCGGACTTAGTTAGCGGTCAACTGCTGTTTCTAGGTTTTTTATTCTGCCGCATCAATCGCGCGCGCCCGCGCGCCCGGCGAACCTGTCAAACCTGCTACTTTGGCATATAGCACAGGCACCACAAACAGCGAAAGTGCGGTCGAAATAGTTACGCCGAAAACGATCACAACACCAATGGTATAGCGGCTTTGTGCGCCCGCGCCGTGCGCGAACACCAGCGGCAAAGCGCCCGCAACCGTGGCAACGCTGGTCATTAAAATCGGTCGCATGCGCACCACGGCGGCTTCCATGGTGGCCTCGATAACGCTTAAGCCAGAATCCCTGAGTTGGTTAGCAAACTCAACGATCAGGATGCCGTTTTTGGCGGCCAATCCGACCAGCATCACCATGCCGATTTGACTGTAAAGATTTAAGCTTGAGCCCAGTAGGTACAGGCCGATCATGGCACCTGCTAAGGCCAATGGCACCGTCAGCATAATCACTGCCGGGTGGATAAAACTTTCAAACTGACCAGCGAGCACTAAATACACCACCAGCAGCGCCAGTGCAAAGGTTAAAAAAACCGCGCTTCCTGACTG
>JAYTAO010000114.1:0-11953 GCA_043737435.1 Rhodanobacteraceae bacterium
CCGCGCCCGTGTCGACCACCAAAAACCAGCCCGGCTTTCACCACATCCGGCAATACCGCGATTGCCTGCGCGTCGTGCAGCAGTTGATCGGGGATGCGCGCGTCGGGGGTGTTGAGGATTGTTCTAAGCACGGCAGTGGCGGTACGTGCGCGCTTTAATTCTTTATCCGGCGACGCGTTAGCTAGCATCGCAAACATAAGTGTTGCGACCAGCACGGCAAACGCCCGCGCTGGCACGAAATGAGCAAATCCAGACATAGCAAACCTCTAAAAAGAAAGTAACGAACCTTATACCTGAGCGGCTAAGATCGCAGTTAGTTCGTTAACTAACGCAAAACTGGAAAATTGCAGCGCAATGATCGCGATCACATTGATCTAGCCAGTCGCTTGCCTCATGCTCATTGTTGCTTCCCAATGAGTTAGGCCCACGCTTATGTATAGAACTAGCGCGTTAAGTTTGGTATTAGTGTCCGGCCTTGCATTGTTAAGCCATAACGCGGGTGCCGCCGATCGCCTCACTGACGCCAGTTTCGCCACGCGTTCGGAAGTTTTCGCCCCGCATGCAATGGCGGCAACCAGCCAGCCATTGGCCACGCAAATCGCGCTAGATGTCCTGAAAGCCGGCGGCACGGCCGTGGACGCCGCAATTGCAGCGAACGCCGCACTGGGCTTGATGGAGCCTACCGGTGCAGGCGTCGGTGGCGATTTATTTGCGATTATTTGGGATGCGAAAACGAAAAAATTTTACGGCTATAACGGCTCCGGTCGCTCGCCACAAGGTCTGACTTTGGCGGAGTTCAAGCGCCAAAAACTGGCCGAAGTGCCAAGTTATGGCCCTCTACCTGTTACCGTGCCAGGTGCGGTGGATGCCTGGTTTGCCCTGCATACGCGCTTTGGCAAATTGCCGATGGCGCAGATCTTGGCACCGACGATTCGCTACGCGCGAGAAGGCTTTCCGGTCAGTGACGTGATCAGCTATTACTGGCGCCTGTCAGTGCCGCGCTTGAAGGCCTATCCGGGTTTTATCGAGCAATTTACCAAAGACGGCGCGGGCCCAAGCAAGGGGCAACTCTGGACGAATCCGAATTTGGCCGACACTTACAGCGCGATCAGCATTGGCGGCCGGGATGCGTTCTACAAAGGTGAAATAGCGCAATTGATCGGTCGCTACATGGCGGCTCAAGGCGGATTTTTGAGTGTCGCTGATTTGGCGCGCCACCGTGGCGAGTGGGTGGAACCGATTAGCTGCAACTATCGCGGCTACGATGTTTGGGAGCTGCCGCCGAACGGTCAAGGCTTGGCAGCGCTGCAAATTTTGGAGCTGATGGAGCGTTTTGATGTACGCAAAATGGGCTTTGGCAGCGCTGAGTACATTCACACTTTTGTCGAGGCAAAGAAGCTAGCTTTTAGTGATCGTGCCAAATTTTATGCCGACCCAGACTTCGCAAAAACGCCGATTGCAACGCTGCTGAGCGCTGAATATATTTTAGCGCGCGCCGCGCTCATCAATCCTGAAAAAGCGGCACTAGCGGTCGCGCCGGGCGATATTGAGCCGCGCATGCTCAACGAAGGCGACACGATTTATTTGACCACCGCAGACGCTGATGGCAATCGCGTCAGCTTGATTCAGTCGAACTACCGCGGCATGGGCTCGGGTATGGCGCCGTATCTGGACGGCCGCGGCCTAGGATTTATATTGCAAGACCGCGGCGAACAGTTTGTCTTGAAAGCCGGGCATGCCAATAGCTACGCGCCTAATAAACGCCCATTTCACACGATTATCCCCGCGTTTATTAGCAAAGATGGCGCGCCGTGGGTCAGTTTTGGCGTCATGGGCGGCGCAATGCAGCCGCAGGGGCACGCCCAGATTGTAATGAACCTAATTGATTTCGACATGAACTTGCAGGAAGCGGGCGATGCACCGCGCATCCAGCACGATGGCTCAACCGAACCGGCCGGGCAAAATATTGAAATGACCGATGGCGGCATCGTGAACTTGGAATCCGATTTTCCCTATTCAGTGATTCGCGCTTTAATGCGCAAAGGCCACCGCATCCAGTTTGCAGATGGCCCTTACGGCGGCTACCAAGCGATTATGCGCGACGCTAAAACGGGTGTTTACACCGGTGCCAGCGAGTCGCGTAAAGACGGTCAGGCCGCCGGGTACTAGGCGGCTGCGCAATCAAGCTCGCGTCTTTGGCTTTGAAGTCAGCGACCAACATGCTGAGCTCCGCTGGCGTCTAACGAAAGCATGTTTTAAGTTTGTTACTTAAATGATTCTTGCGCTTTCGTGTGAACATTGGAGCCGCATTTAAACATTGTGTTTTAATTGGGTGTCTGTGATCGGGCGAAACCGAGACTGAATGATTCGGTTCGTTGTTCCTAACGCTAATGTGTAGCGACTGAGTGGCGCCCTAACATTTATAATAAATCGTAATGATGAATCCCAAAGAGTCAAATTCACGGCTAGCCAGCGCCTTGCCGAAATGGCTGCAATATGCGACTTATTTAGCACTCATGCTCGGCGTAACCGTGACGGTCTATGGTTGCGCACGAACTGATGTTTTGCACGAACAAGGCTATCGAAGGGTTCTTGAGCTGGCGCTATGTTTTTTAGTTGCGCTTTCAATTTCTTTATTACTTTCGCGTCGGTTGCCCAAACAAGAACGTGCGCCGTTGAGATTTTTATATTTCCTTTGCGTAATCGCGGGCGCGTTTCTCATTGCGTTAGGGCCTATGCAGCTGATGTCAGTCGCCCTGTTATCTTTAGCGGCGTTGGCGATAGGCAGTTTGTTCACCACCAATAGCGGTTTGAATGGGATCAGCGCCGCGGCAATCAGTTTGCTGTGCGGGCTTGGTGTAATTGGTGGAATCGCCGGTTGGTTACTTTCGGCACCGGTTCATTACGGCCTGACTTATGCGGCGCTACTTTTGATACCGGTGCTGATTCGTCGGCAAACACTGCTCAGCTATGGCCGCAGTGCAGCCGCTGGCCTGTGGGATTTATCCAAACGCGCCACCTACGTGCATTACTTTGGCATCGGTGTGCTGGCATTTTGTGCGCTACCTAGCTGGCTGCCGACAATGATGTCGGATGATGTTTATTATCACCTGCAGATGCCATATCAATTGGCCGCGGAAGGCAGATATCGTTTTGATGTCGACACGCAATTGTGGGCGGTGGCGCCTTGGCTGGGCGATGTTTTGCAGTCCATCGCACAGCTAATGACGGGAGAACCCGCGCGCGGTGCGCTTAATTTGATCTGGCACAGCGCAACCTTGATTTTGCTTTTCGCCATCGTCCAAGAATTTGGTTTGAGTTTGGTTTGGCGATTTGCCGCCGTGGGCTTAGCAGCAACACAACCCATTTGGATTGCGCAAAGTCATTCGATGCAATCAGAACTTCCTACCTCGGCATGCTTGGCTGCGGTGGCGCTACTGACCCTTGGCGCACCAAAGCAACGCGATTTTCGATTGGCTGGCCTATTTTTCGGCGCGGCGATGGGCCTGAAAATAAGCAACGTATTGATGTTTGCGCCTTTTGCGCTGATTTGGGTGGTCCAGCAATTTAACTTCAAACAAGGTCTTGATGAAATTATTGCCAACGCAAAAAAATTAGGTACTGCAGCAATGTGGACGCTACTGGTGGGCGGCTCCAGCTACGTCAGTGCCTATGTTTACACCGGCAATCCGGTTTGGCCTTTTGGCAGCGCTTGGTTTCCGACGCCGGTACAAAATGCGGCGATGAACCCAATTTACAGCGCGCCAGCTGGCCTGAGTATTTTCTACGATTTGCAGTTTCAAACAGGGCGATTCTTCGAATGCTTCGATGGTGCCGGAGGCTTGCAATTTCTGACCCTCTTAGCTGCCTTTTTGCCGCTCATATTTGCAAAAACATTGCGCCTCTCTGCGCTTGTATGGATACCTGCTTTGCTTGGCGTGGTGCTATTAATGTCGCAAATGCGTTATTTACGCTATCCAATTCCTGCACTGATGCTGCTTTCAGTCATGATTGCAATCGGGCTAAACGCGCTGCGTTCGCGCACGGTTTTGCTATTAATTGGTAGCGTGGTCGCAGTTAATTTCCTGCAACAAGTCAACGGTAGCTATACGCTACGAGCTGGGGTTTTACCGTTCGCCCACTTGCTGGGGCGGGAACGTGCCAACGAGGCGTACTTACTGGAAATTGCGCCAGTGCGTTCGTTAGTGCGGCAAATGGACGATGCACTGGTAGTGCAACCTTTTAGTTTAGGTGATGCATTGCCGGAATTTGATGTGCGAGCGAGTGCTCCGGTTTGGCACAACCAGGGCGTTTATTCGCTTTGGAATGCGGCAATTTTTGCGTCCCCAGAAAAAAAACGCGTTACTTACCAAGCCGTGCTTGACGAAGTAGCGGCCAGTGATGTGATCATTGATGATCGCCAGCAGTTTGAAGCAGAATTGCTCGCCTTGATCGCTGAGCGTGGAGAACTCGTGGAGCGCCTAGGCCGAGCCCAGTGGTGGCGCATGCGTTGGCCTGCCTTGACGCCTAGCAGTAGCAACGCCAACAGTGGCAGCATCTCATTGCCAACGCGCCGCTCGATGATTGTGCGCTGGCGGGCCACGCTAAAATGCGACGTCGGCGCACCCGGCATTAATGTCGCGATACGCTGGTACAGCGAAGGTATTTGGAATGGGCGAGATGACGAATGGATCGGCTGCGATCCAATAACTAGGTCGCTTGAGTTAGATAAGGTGGTGCGGTCACGCCTTCCGGTGGATCGCATCGACTTCGCCGCCGAAGCAGGCTCAATCGTGTCTTCCCAATTTTACGGGCTAACCTCGCGCTACCCAGAACGCAACCGACGTAAAAGACCTTTCGCCTGGCGCAGTGATGCGGTTGCCAATGCGTCCAAGTAATTTGAAGCTCAGCATTGTTCCGCAGCCGGTACGATATATCCTGACAGGCGCCTTTGTGTTCTGCTGTGATTGGGCGATGTTTTATCTTTTAGTGCATCTGAGCGACAGCGCCAGCATCAGCAATTTTGCCTCGCGTGCATTAGCAATTCCGATTAGTTTTTATCTGCAGCGCAGGTACACGTTCACCGCCACGCAATTGCAAAAAACACCGGCGCAATTTTGGCGTTTTTTATTGCTTTGGCTGCTCGCAACAGCCATCGGTGCGTTAATTCTTGAAGCAATACGTACGCCCTTTGGCGCGAATGCGGCGAGCTTAGTGAAAATCCCGCTCGAGATTGCCATTGCTTTCACCAACTATTTCGCCATGAAGCACTGGGTCTATAGTGCAGAAAAACCATTATGAGCACTGAGCAAAACGGCATTGCGGTAGTAATTCCTTGCTATCGAGTTCGGCACAAAATAATCGGCGTCATTGCTGCAATTGGCCCCGAGGTTGAATGGATTTTTGCCGTAGACGATGCTTGCCCGGATCAATCCGGGGATTTCATCGAGAGTCACTGTAGCGACCCGCGCGTTAAAGTGTTGCGACATCTCGAAAATGGCGGCGTCGGTGCGGCAACCTGTAGCGGTTTTGCCGCAGCACTGTGCACGGGTGCCAAGATCATAGTCAAACTGGATGGCGACGGGCAAATGGATCCGGCCCTGATTCCAAATTTAACCGTCGCCATTACTTTAGGCCAAGCCGATTTTTGCAAAGGCAACCGTTTTCACCGGCTAGGCGACACGCGGGGCATGCCGGCGTTACGCATGTTCGGCAACGCAGGCTTGTCGCTGCTGAGCAAAATTTCAACCGGCTATTGGCAAATTTTCGATCCTACGAACGGCTTTTTAGCGATTCATCGCACGGTTTTAGCCGAACTTGATTTGAAAAGCTTACATCCACGCTATTTTTTTGAATCCGATTTGCTCGCGCAATTGGCGCTGATTCGGGCACGCGTACGGGATTTGCCGATGCGCGCGGTGTATGCAGACGAGATCTCCAGCATGCGCCCGCTGCATGTGATCGCGCCCTTCACCTACGGCCATACGCGCAATTTGTTGCGGCGCTTAACCTATCAATATTTTGTCCGAGGCTTTTCTTTGGCTTCGATCCAATTAGCGCTAGGTATACCGCTGTTGCTCTTTGGTGTGGTTTTTGGTGCGCTCACTTGGCACCACTCAATCATCACAGGCTCATCTGCGACTGCGGGCACGGTGATGTTATCGGCACTACCGATAATCTTGGGCGTAGACTTTTTGCTGTCCTGGCTAAATTTTGACGTGCATGCGGAACCTAGCGATGCGCTTTGGCCCATGCTTACGGCACGACAGGTGCGTAAATAGTTTTAATCGGCTGTTTTTGCCGCCAAAATACTCGCCTCAGTCAAGGTCTTACCACTGCCGCGCGTTTGCCCGACAAAGCTTGACCACGGGCCGAACCAGCGTTCGGCGAAACGGATCATGGCCGGGTGGCGCAGTGGGGTCACGAACATGCCCTCGACAAATCCGGCTTGGCGCGAACGTGCGAAGGACTCAACGTATCCGGCCAAAATGCCGCCCACTTTCGCCAAATCTTGCCGAATAAAGCTGCAGGTGTAGCGCACGGTTTGACGATCTAATGCGTGGTTGATTAGCCAGCCGACGATCTCGTCGCGGTAATAAATCGCAATCGAGGTGTGCGGCTCGTAGCCGTTCGCATCGTGTAGCCAGGGCGCTAAATCGGGTGCGATCCAGGGTGTAGCTACATTGGCATTGCTGGCGCGCAGCGCCGCCAACTCGCTGCTGCTGACCTTCGACCAAGCGCCGATTCGATAGCCTGGGCGGGGTTTGTATTTATTGATCCAATCCGCCTGCAGTAAGGTTTCCAAGACAAAACGCACGGTAATCATACGTTGCTCGGGCGGCTGCCAATGGCGTTTCGCCAAGACTTTTTCGAAGTAATCAATGCCGGGTTTGCCGGTCATGTAAACCGTCAACAGCTCGCGATGCCCTCGGCGAAATAAATACTGCTCAACCGCCGCCAATAAATACGTCGCCACACCGTGCCGACGTGCCGGCTTGGCGACGAATAATGACAGCAGCTCCGGGCGCGAATGTTCATCCGTTGGCAGTTCCAGTAAAACCATGGCCACCGGCTGGCCGAACGCAATCGCGGCGAGTACCACGGGTTGGATAATGCGTAAATCAGGCTCGATAAGGTGCCGACACTGCGGCTGTAAATTCAGCAGGTGCCGATACGCCGGAAAGGTCATCGCGCTAAGTGCACTGGCTTGCGCTGGATCTAGCACGATTATTTCTGGGCGTACATTCATTGCTTATTCCTTGTTTTACGGACGTATTCCAATTTCATTTCAGACGAGCAACTAGGCGGCGAGTGAGCAACGACGACTGGCGTACAGGTAGTACGTTGAGGAGGGCTTCGCTACGCCAACGACGTTGCTCTAATGAAATGGAAATGGAATTACCAATACACCAGCCAACGGCCGTCCGCCCAAACCGTATGTGCTTGCATTGTTAACCGCTCGTCACCGGGCTGTAGCTGCTTCATCGGCGCTATCTGATGGATCAAAGCACCGGAATGCAGCGCCATACTGCCGACTTTATAAGCGTGGTGCACCGCCCTGGGTTTGCTTTGCGAAATTTCCGCCAAGCGCCCGGAATCCGCGCCGCGCAACTTCACGCCATTGACTGGCCAAACTTTTAAGCCGCCGCCGGATTGCGGTAAACGTAACGCCAACGTCATGGAATATTGCCGGTGCAAATCCACCTCTTCTACACCAAAGCAGCCGGTATCGGCGAATTGGCCATCGACATGCACGGTGCCCATGCGCTGCTCAAACAGCGGGTGCGCTTGATAGATGTGAAAGCCGGGCAGGCCATAATTTGGGTGATACTCGCATTCGGCTTCAAGCGCGCTACGTAATACTTGCAGCAGGGTGTCATAAAGCGAGCCGAAACTTGCCGCCATTATTTTATGCGTGCGCTTGATCTCGCTTTGATAGTGTTTCGCGCCCAGTTTGTCCCCGTCTAAATAAGCCGCAGCACCCAGCGTGTAAAACGGCGCCGTTGGATGCCGGTGTACCCAATGGCTACGCATTTTATGCACTTGCTGAGTGATCGCCGCACAGGTTGCGGCATCAAAAAGCTCGAAGTTTTGTACCAATTCGGCCTCTGTTAGCTCAGCTTTTGCCACCGCCCTATTCATCGGCTGAACGCCTGAAAACGCAGCACGCAACCCATCCGCTCCGGCCAGCCTAGCGTCAATGCAGCAAAACCTACACCGGCGATGCCGCGATATAACCCAGGCTGAAACGCTAGATTTTGTTGCGCGTCTTCGCGCAATAAATAACGCCCACGCGCCTGCGCCGCTTGCACTACCGATGCCAACCAAATTTGCGCGCGTAGCCCCGCGTCGTCGCGGCCGGTTTGCGCCAATGCATTCGCCCAATTTGGCGTGCGCGCCAGTTGTGACAGCGCTAAGGCGCGCCCCAAATTGCCGCAACATAAATGATCCACACCTGCTGGAACATCGTCATAAAGTTGCGTTGCCACACTCAACAAATGCGCCTGTTCGTCCGCTGCGGCTTTTCTGCCATAGGCGGTGCGCGCCAGCAAAATACCGGAATTGCCGTTGCACCAGGTCCCGGACATTTGATGCGCGCCGGTGTTTGCAGAGGCGCTCGGTAAATCGCTGCGCGCGTCCAACATGAGCGGCCAAGCACGGCGTGCTAGATCGAAGCTTTGCTCCTCAAGCGCGAAGCCACTTTCACTCAAAGCGTGGGCGCTGCCCTCCTGTGCCAGCGTGTCGTAGGCAAGCAAGGCATAGCTGATGCCGCTTTGCCCATGCATAAAGCCCGACAGCGGGCGGCCGTCATAACCGCGCCAGCCCAGCTTAGGGTGCTGCAGCTCGCGCAGGCGCTGCACCAAAGGCCGCGCGCTACGCAGCAAGGTGCGCGCGCCGGTGGCTTCAATCAGCCGCACAATGCCCAGCAGCGCACCAGCTAATCCGCCTTCCAAGTCTGCAGGCTCATTATTTGGTTCCAGCGCCGAACGCGGCCGCGCCATGCGCGCATCAATCAAGGCCAGGGCACGTTCGGCGTCTTCAAAAAATTTCGGCTCGGCTAACTCTTGCCCCAAGGCGGTCAAGCCCGCCACCACGGAGCCTAGTCCATGGCCAATGCCCAATGGTTCGCGCGCGGCCAATAGCGGTGCCGCTGGATCGCGTAAAAATCGCCGCACCGGCGCATAGGCGTGTCGCGCCGCTTCACTCAATTCGGGGCGCTGCAGCACGCGCCCGGCGGCGGCAAGAAACCAAGCAATACCCAAACTCCCGTCGTACAAGTAATGCGACACGCCCCGGCCGGTGCGGGCGTTCGGCGTTAAATGCCCGGGAGCTAGCCAGGTGAGTTCCTCATCGCTACCGCGCACCCCTGCGGCAAGCAATTGCCCGGCGCACTCCAGCACCAGCGCACGCAGCGCGCCTGCGCCAAGTGCGGGTGCGGCGGGTAGCGGCTTGCAGCTAAAAACCGTGCGTACGCCTGCGTCAGGCTGGACTAATAAACTAGAGCGCAGCCAGTCCAGTTGCCGCGCTAAATCAGCATCGCTCAAAGTTTGCAGTGCTACTTCTAGCGTGCTCTGTGCGCTGCTTGCCCAGGCATCTTTGCTGAGCGCCGTTTCGCCCAAAAGATCGCAGGTATTGCCCTGCACGTGAAACACCGGCACATCGCCGCGCATTAACGCTAAAGCTTCCGCGCGCAGCATCGGCCATAAATTCGGCACTTCCTGGGCGCTGGCCCAATGCCGCTGCAAAGTCGCTAAGATCAAAGTGGCATTCGCGCCATTGCGCTGCACGCGCGCACTGCAAAGCCCTTGCAATGCGGCTGCGTAAAAACGTGTGGGCCGCAAAACCACGCGTGCCTGCGCCGCGCACAGGGCCGCCAGTGCGGCGTTAATCGCTGGTGAGCGCTGTTGCAGCAAAGCATAGGCGGTGCTGAAGCCGGCGCAAAGCTCCGCTAAATAGTCTCCGGCTTGCAGTAAAACGCCGTCGCTATTGCAAACGCGATGACTGGGCGCGCTTGCGGCAACCTCGATTTGTCCAGGCAACAAGCGGTCCGTTCCCAACCCCAACCAAGACTGTTGCTTAGCAACGCGCGGTAAGCCACACAGCGCGCTTTCGTCCCAGGTCTCGCCGCTGGCGCTTTGCGCCGGAAAGCGTACTAAGCCGCTGCCTAAACACGAGCGCTCTAATTCGGCCGAGGCGCGTGCCATGGTGTTGGGCGCAGCAATTACCGAGCTGTCTTTTGCCGCATCACCGCTGGGCTTTATTGCTGGCCCCGTCAACGGCGCACCTTGCGGCTGCAGCACGGTTTCGCTATCAATCAATACCGGGCCCTGCGCGCCGATTATGACATTGTCCTGGTGCAAATCGCGCGCATGCGTGACATAGCTCAATGCGATTAGCGCACCGTATTGGTTGAAGCGCTCGGCGATTTGTTCGGGTGTGTCGCAATTAACATGCTGGACATCTTCGAACCAAGCGTGTTCGCTGCCTAAGACACGATCCCTGCCTAAAACATGGGCTAGGCGAGCCAACTTCGGGGTCAAACCCGCGTCGTTGATGACCTCCAGAAAATCGTTCCAACGCGCTTCTAGCGTGCAGTTGCGAGGCTTAAAAATGATGCTTTTGCCATCGGAAAAACGAATGCGCCGCACCCGCAGCCCGCCCCTGTGCGCATCTCCTAATGCATCGATACCTATCATTTGCGCGCTTGGATCAATGCCAAAGCGCTGATGCAGCGCCTGACGATCAAGCGTAAGCGCACCTCGCAGTTGCGCGATACCGTGTTTGGCCTGCAGTAGGCTGGTGCCAATTTGCCTTGCCAGCAAAGGATATTTGATAAACAGCATCTGCCAAGCCGGGGCATCGAAGCTGCGGATGAAGCGTCGGTATTGCGTGCTGCCCTCCGGTGCGGCGCGGCTGAGTTGAAACTCTTGATACAGCGCATCGGCGCCAAAGGCGGCCAGCGTTGCGACTAGTTCGGCTTTGCAGTCCTCGATGGCGGAATCGCCGAGTGCTAAGTGCGCGGCATCGGCCGTAGAATAATGCGCAATCCACACGTCGCTCCAGGCCCACCAAAGCTCGGGAAAAGGTTGGTTCGATGCGCGATAGCGCGCCGGCAAAATTATTGTCGTGCTGCTACCGCGCGCAGCGATTGCGCTTAGCACGTGTTCGAGCGCCACTTTCCAATCAGGTGTGTTGCCGTTTGACGTAGGATTGAGCGCGTTTGCGATCTGGCCAATGCTAAAGCCGTCCCAACTCAATCGCCGCTTTAAAGCGGCCATATCACCTTTAGCAAAAGCGTTGGCCCAGCGGCCCAAATAGGCTTCGACGTTGGCGTCAACGGCCACTGATGCGTTCGCATTAAGTTCAATGCGCTCCTCGATGCTGAGGGCTAAAGTCCAGTCAAAATCACCGCCGTTATTGGCTGGCTCGATTTTATTAGCCGCAGATCGGTCGTCATTCATTGGTATGAAAACCTAGTCTATAGATCAAAGCGCCGCGCATCGATCCACTAGCGATGCTAGGTGAATCGATGCGCGAGTAGACGTGCAGCGGCAGGCTTACGTCCGCCGCTGCAGCAGCATTAGCCTACGTTGACTTCAACGCGTGTGCCGATGCCGATCGTGTCATTACAGGTATAACGGTTGTTATTTTCCGAGTGGTCGCCCGACTTGGACTTGCCACCAGCAACGCGCTCAAGGTCGGTATCGCTCAGTTCGTCGCCTTCTTTTGGCGCAACATAAGGTGCGATTACATAGATCGTGTCTGCGGTTTCTTCCAACACTTTCACCTTCAATGTAGCGGGCAATTCGGTGTTCATTTGCTTGGACAAAACCGCTTTTGGATCTTTCAAAAGTGCAGCGCGGTAGGCTGGGTTGTCGGTTGCATTGCGCACGATAATGTCAAGTAATTCACCACGGCTAATTTCGCTCATTTTAACTGCTCCAAAAAAGTA
>JAYTAO010000115.1:0-4921 GCA_043737435.1 Rhodanobacteraceae bacterium
AAATGCACCCCCCAGGCGGGCTCGCCGCGCGAATAGGCGTTGTGCTCTAAATTGTGCGTGTGTGGCAAATGATCCACACCGGGCAACATACTGCCGAAGGTTTTGCGATTGCCAGCAATGCCGCCAACTGAAATACCGCCAAAACCGACCCCATGATAGCCGCGTTCGCGCCCGATCAGCCGGGTGCGGGCCGCCTCCCCGCGCACGCGGTGATAAGCCAGCGCCATTTTTAATGCGGTATCAACGGCTTCCGAACCAGAGTTGGTATAAAACACATGACCAAACTTGTTGTTGGTATACGCCATCAATCGTTCAGCTAACAAAAATGCCGCCGGATGCGCCATTTGGAACGACGGCGAATAGTCCAATTGCCCAATCATGTCCTGCACCGCTTTGACCAGTTTCGGCTGTCCGTGCCCCAGCGGCACGCACCACAGTCCAGCGGTGCCGTCCAATATTTGATTGCCATCAACATCGCGGTAGTACATGCCATGCGCCGACACCATCAGGCGCGGGTTCGCCTTAAAATCGCGATTCGCGGTAAAAGGCATCCAGTAGGCCGACATCGCTTCGGGGCGGGTTTCATACATAAAACGAATCCTGTGCAATATTTAAAAAAGGCCGAGGCACGACTACCGAAGTTAGGCTGAAAATTTGGCGGTTCGGAATCACATTTCTGCTGTGTCTGCTGATCAAGGGAACTTGCCTGCCATTTCACCTGATTGGCGAGACCTAGCAATCGCCGATTTGACAAATTCTTGACTAAGGATTCTGACATGAAATTCGCGCCCAATCGGCAGAAATTCGTCTTTCTGCAACCGACTCTGTTGTTGGCACAAAAAACCAAAAGGCGCCAAAACTCGGCGCCTTTTGTTCAATGCAGTTTAGTTAGGTCTTACGAAGAAAAAGCTACTTTAAAACACCTCGAAGTCTGCGCGGCAACCTTGCGAAACCCACACCCCGCGACGGTCAGCGCCCCAACTATAGCCTTCGGTGCAGGCGGCACGGCTGACTTGATTGACTAATCTAACTCGGCCGTTGAATGGCAACGCGCAATAGGCTTGGCGTTGGTCATGGCTTTCACAGCGTATGACTGTTCCAGTTGGCTGCTGCGGTGGCGCGTATCCGCCACCACCCCCGCGTCGCCGCTGGCGCTGCACGACCGAAGCAAAATTCCCCCTGCAGCCCTGATTGACCCACAATCCACGGCGATCAACGCCCCAGGTCTGGCCCTCAATACATTGTGAACGCGAAACTTGCTCAACCAACACGACTTCGCCTTG
Source organism: Rhodanobacteraceae bacterium (assembly GCA_043737435.1). Lineage (GTDB taxonomy): Bacteria > Pseudomonadota > Gammaproteobacteria > Xanthomonadales > SZUA-5 > JANNYA01. The sequence continues at coordinate 1,284 of JAYTAO010000115.1, forward strand.
GGTATCAATGTCGCAGTAAGCGATCCGTCCTTTGTAGCTTTCACAAAGTACCTCATCAATCACTTCAACATCATCCTCATCGTAATATGCCGACGCCTGTCCACCTAAGAGCATTGAGGCGCTGCTCATAAACAAAACCAAAAACATCTGCTTGAAATTTGATTGCGTAAACATGGTGCTGGGCTCCCTAATTGGTCGAACGATTACATAACGATTATTGAACTACGGCATCAGTCTAATCTTGAAAGCTGAACAAAAACGCGCCGATCACATCCCTTCGCCTGAACGAGAATAGAACTGCTCAGCTCGTTCATAAACACTTGCTTTGAAGTAAGAAAGCTAAAACCAAAAAAAACTAAGCCGACTGATTGCAATTTTTTCCGGTATCAACGCTAACTAGCCGCTACCATGCTAGTTCCAAGCGATTTACTCGGCGCATAGTCCGAGCATACCGTCACTTCAAGTTTTAGGCACTTCATGAAAACTCATTCGGCATGAAAACCTTTTCGCATTGGCGGTTAGCGATAACACTAGCTCTAGTTTTGCTCGCAACCCTCATTGTCGCGCTGCCAGCATTGGGCTCCCTGAGAATCCCACTAGGAGCAACGTTTTATGCAGTCGCGATTAGCGCAATAGGGTTGTCTTTTGGTTCAATAATTTGGCTATATATCTTTCAAAATATTCAGTGGGTTGCTGCGGAAAAAAACTCAGTTAAGCTGATACAAACCGTCCCGTTAATTTTTTTTACACTTGATAAGCAAATGCAGCTGGGTCGATTACGTTCGACTCGATTTGACGAATTTTTCCAAAGCAAGAACTTGGGCTCAGCAATTGATTTTGCCAACGTTATTGGCTTTTTGACTGATGCCCAGATACGCCAGCAGGCTTGTGACTACGTTAAGCTGCTGCTCGCACAAAGCAACAGTGTGATTCCCGCTGCAAACCCACTCGAATGCGTTTCAGCATTGATGCTCAATAGTGAGGGCCGCCCAGAACAACGGTATTTCCAATTTGTTTTTGGCAATTATTGTGAAAATGGCAAATTTGTCGGACTGTCGGTCGCAATCCACGATATTTCAGCAGTCGTCAATGCTAGGGCTCAGTTACAGTCGCTCACGCAAAAATCCGACCAAAGCGCGCAATCCAACGTTGAGCTATTGATTCGATTAATCAAGCTGGATCGGAAAACATTGCAAGACAGATTCGTTGCTTTTGAAAATTTGCTTGATGAAGCGAATTGGGACTTAAAAGACAGCAGCCAAAGCGGGGTTCGGTACCAAACGCTGGCAGATCAAGTTTATAAAAAAATTAGACTGCTAAAAACTGATGCTGCCGAGCTCGGATTGACCGAACTCAGCCTGAGCGCTGCCGAAATGTCGGCTGAGCTGGAAACTTTAGGGCAAAAAGCCGAACTTTCAGGAAATGATTTTTTCAGCGTCGCACTTAAACTTGATGAGCTTTACGATTGCCTGCACAAACTACGTGCCTTGTTTGGTCAACTTCCGGAGGAAGTCCTACCTGCGAAGGTTATCGCCGGTAATGACGCCGAAACACTGCCCAAACCGACAGTATCGCCAGTCGTATTCACCGAGCCAGTCTTAGCGGAGCAAGCCTCGCCTCCGGGCGACACGCAGGAACCTCATCGTGATCAATCCACATCACCCGTTGATAAGTTAGCTTCGCCTTTCGCTACAACGCTTGTGATTGGGGCGACTACAACAACGCAAGAACCCAGCCCGACTCTACCGCTTAGCCGGATCGCGAACACCAATGCAGTGCGCTTTGAATTCGCCTTAATTCAACAAGCCTGCATCAGAACTGCAGAAAAACTAGGCAAAAAAGTGGCGGTGCGTGCGCAAAATCTTTCCGCAGAAGCGGTGCCCGACCGACTGAAACAAACGCTAACTGAAATTCTGGTGCAATTGATTCGCAGCTCATTGGCAAACGGCCTGGAGTTGCCAGCGGCTCGAACGGCGGCGGGTAAAGACGAGACTGGGACGTTAACAATGACTTGGACAGAGCTTGCGCCGAGTGGCCATGAGTTAGTTTTTCGTGACGATGGCTGTGGTTTAAATTTTGAAGTCATCCGAGCGCGCGCGATTGCACTGAACCGGCTTACTGCGGCGCAGGCCGAAGCGCTAGAGTTGCGACAGCTGGTTGGATTTATTTTTGAGTCGGGATTTTCTACCTCAATAAAAGCCAGTGATAACTCCGGCTTTGGCGTGGGTTTGGATTTAGTCATGGCCGCAGCAAAACGTGTTGGTGGAAAAATTTCGGTGGGCACGCAGCCTGGGCTGTATACCCAGTTTCGAGTCAGCTTCCCTGAGTTAAAGGAAGTAAGCTAAATGCTAGCGGCTAGGCAAACTTTAGCTGCGTTTTCTAAGCAACATTTGATTTGGGAACTTTCCGATTATTCCGTACTCAACGCCGCTATCTTTTATTGGCGATTATCCCATGGTCTACGCTCTGCAAACGCTATCGAATCCAGCAAACGCCCGGCCTTTGACGAACCGGAACAATATCTATGCGAGTGAGCCAGCATCCATCCTACCGCCCGCATTGGCTGCTGATCCGCACGCGCTGCCTCCAGCGCTTGGAAGCAATTGGATGACTGAAGCGGATCTTGACGTGTTACTCGTGCAGCGGGCACAAGCCGGCGAAATGAAGGCTTTCGATTTACTGATCCGCCGCTATCAGTCTAAAGTTATCGCGGCCATTGGACGTTTAGTAAGGGATCGCACAGAGTGTGAAGATATTGCACAGGAAGTGTTTCTGCGCGTTTATAAGAACCTTAACGGTTTTCGCGGCGAAAGTTCTTTCTACACCTGGATTTACCGAATTTCGTTGAATACCGCAAAAAATTTCTTAAGCGCGAACAATCGCAAAATTAGCACCTCTGGGCTCGAGCTAGATGTTGCGGATCAAATTCAGGATCCCGCATCTTTGCGAGATCGCGCCACGCCAGAACGAGAATTCTTGCGAGAGGAAATTCAGCGGGCGGTAGTCGAAAGTATGGCAGCACTACCTCCCGATATTCGCTTAGCACTGCATTTACGCGAGCTTGAAGGACTGAGCTATGAAGAAATCGCAGCGCAAATGGATTGCCCGATCGGTACCGTGCGCTCAAGAATTTTCCGAGCACGTGAAGCTGTAGATAAACGCATCCGCCCAATGCTTGAGCAACAGTAGCAAAAACCACCATGAAATCAATTTGTCTCACCTTTAAAAAAACTGTGTTTGAGCTTCGCAATTTGCCGAGCATGGGCGGCTTGCAGTATTCAAATTATGCCGATCAGGACACACACCATGAATAATGACAGCGATAAAAATTTGCCCGAGTCTCGTCGTAGCGGTGAGCCGGTTGATAAGTCCTCGGAGCACCTCAGGGAAAGTCTATCGGCGCTGCTTGATGGTGAACTCAGCACAACTGAAGCTGCGTTTTTGATCAAACGAATGGCGCATGACGCCGAACTTAATGCGCAATGGCAACGCTTTCAAGGAATTGGTGAAGTGCTGCGCGGGCACGCGGAAATTTTAGAGAACGACAATTTTAGTGCGCAGGTTTTGAGCAGGATCGCCATCGCCGAGGCACAACTACCAAAGTTGGCGCAACTTCAACCGCATCAAACCATCTCTGC
>JAYTAO010000116.1:0-4916 GCA_043737435.1 Rhodanobacteraceae bacterium
CACCATAGTCCGATGCGCGCCAATGGCTTGAGCAGCCCAAGCGTAGGCAGCATCTTGGAGCGATCCAATGGCGAGCTTTGGCTGGGCACGCGCGAAAACGGCATCGATATTATTGACCGCAGCACCGGCCGCTTACGCAGCTTAAGGCCCGAAGCGGGCAATCCCGACGCGCTGGGCAATGGCATGGTGATTAGTTTGGCGGAAACGGCCGACCACGCGATGTGGGCTGGCACGCTGGCAGGTTTATTCCGGCTAGATCCTGTCACGCTTAAATTTCGCGGTTATGACGAACAATCGGGCGTGCGCGGCAGCACGATTCGACGTTTACTGGCGGGGAAAAATGGCGAGCTTTGGATTGGCAGCAATACCGGCCTATTCCGCTGGGCGCCACATCAAGACACCGTTGGCCAAGATAACGATAGCGGTGCCGAGATTAGCGCGATCAAGATGGCGGATGGCAGTGATCTGAATGCCGATGTCAACGCATTAGCCTTGGCACCCGACGGGCGGCTTTGGGTGGGATCGACCATTGGCCTGCATACGCTGGCACCCGGTTCTGTCGGCTTGAAAACGGTGCGGGGCGTGCTCAATGGCGGCGCGCAATCGGCTAAACCGAGCATTGTCGGGCTATTGATTGATCGGCAAAAACGCGTTTGGGTAGATACCTCGGAAGGCTTAAATGTGCTCACGCATTTACAAGATGACGGCGCAAACACCTTAAAGGCGGAGTTTGATCCAGTCAGCGACCGGCTGGGCATTGAGGGCAAATCGTTTGGCGCCAATTTAATGGAGGACGCCTCTGGCCGCATTTGGACCCAGCAACATGTGCTGGCCGCCGATGCGAAAAGTATTTACGTGCTGAGCAAAGCTGACGGCATTGAGATTGGTACGGCGTGGTTTCGATCCTATGCCAGCACGCACGACGGCTTACTACTATTTGGCGGCAGCAAAGGCGTGTTGATGATCGACCCGGCAAAATTCCGGCCGCGTCGCTATCAGCCGCCGTTGATCGCGACTGAACTTAGCGTTGCCGGGCAATTGCGCCCGGTTGGCGAGATGGCGCGGGGCTTGGAGCTAGCGCCTGGAGCGGCAAATTTCAGCGTGGAATTTGCCGCCTTAGACTATTCCGCGCCGCAACGCGTGCGCTACAGCCATCGCCTGGATGGCTTTGATCAGGACTGGATTGAAACGGACGCGAATCGCCGCGTCGCTAGCTATACCAATTTGCAGCCCGGCAACTACACGCTGCGGGTACGCGCGCAGACTACCGCCGGCGGCTGGACCCCGCATGAGCTAACACTTGCCGTGCGTGCCCTGCCCGCTTTTTGGCAAACGGCTTGGTTTGCGCTTGCGGTAACGCTGCTTGCGATTGCCATTGTCTACATCGCAATTCGCCGCCACGCTTTGCGCGTTGGGCGCCATGAACGCGAACTGGAGCAAATGGTGGCGCAGCGCACGGCTGAGCTTTCCCTGGCTAAACAAAGCGCCGAACACGCGCTTGGACAATTGCGCGGCACCCAGCGGCAGCTGGTACAGGCGGAAAAAATGGCCTCGCTTGGGCAATTGGTGGCGGGTGTGGCGCATGAGTTGAATACACCGCTGGGCATCGCGCTGACCGCGTCGTCCATGCTTAGCGACGAGTCACGCGCATTGAAAAAAAGCGTCGCCGCACAAACTTTAAGTGCTTCGCAGTTAACTGGCTATCTAGACGTCGCCGAGCGCGCCGGTCTGATGGTGGACAGCAATCTGGCGCGCGCGGCACAACTGGTGCGCAGCTTCAAACAAGTCTCGCTAGGGCGCAGCACCGATGAGCGGCGGCGTTTTGAGCTGAGTGGCTATTTGACGGACTTGCTAACCGGCTTGGAGCTATCGTGGAAGCGCAGGCCGATACGGCTTGAGCTGAACTGCGCGCCGGGCTTGATTTTGGACAGCTATCCAGACGCGCTCGGCCAAATCATTTCTACCTTGGCGCAAAACGCGCTGCAGCATGCGTTTGCTGCGGATGCGTCAGGCGAAATGCAAATCAGCGCCGAAGCCACGGTGTTGGAAGACGGTGCAAAAGCGGTATGTCTGATTTTTAGTGACGACGGCAAAGGCATTCCCGAAACCGATCTTGCCCATGTGTTCGAGCCGTTTTTCACCACGCAGCGCGGTCAGGGCAGCACCGGTTTGGGCTTACACATCGTCTTCAACTTAGTGCACGCGCGCCTCGGCGGCGAAATTGAAGTGGTTTCAACATCGGGCGCAGGCACACGTTTTACCGTGATATTTCCGTGTGTTGCGCCATGACGTTGTTTTTATTAGGATGCTAACTATCGCGACCGAGTCTGCCTTTACGCAACAAAAGAGAATCCTGATGCGTCAATGTCAATTTGATGCAAAAATGCGCTAGCTTTTTTTGAAAGAGGCCAATGCGAACAACGAATAATCTAAACGACGATGCCAAACTGATTGCGCGGAGTTATGCCCGTCGTCTGCAAATTTCACTGGGTGCAGCAGTTTCTAGATTGATTCGAAACGCCTCAGCGCCGCAAGACGGCCATGTTTTAGCGCCATTACGTGGCAAATTTGCTCTGGCATCGCGACGTGATGCAGTTGTTACTACCCAACACGTACGCGCGTTGATGGAACGCGAGACTTTTATCTAAATAGCGCGACGCCTAGCGCAATAAGTGCCGTAGTCAGTGCCGCGTAAGCCAGCATTTGTGCGCGCCGCGCGACCGCCAATGCGTTTGGAACCGCTAATGCGTTTGGAACCGATAACGCAGGCTTGGCTTTGGGCTCCGGCAGTGCAAGATCAGTGCCCTGCACCAGCAGGTTAATCATGTCAGCGATTACCGCCGCGTTAAACGAATACGGATCAAAATTATAGATACCGTGCTTGGACAGCACATCGCGCACCGATGAGGCATTCGGCACAAACTTCATGAACCACTTGGAGAAAGTTAAGCGCTCAATCGCAATCCGGCTCAGCACTTTCAGATCCGTATGGCGCGGGTCCCGGTGCAGGCGCGTATACAGGCCATCAACCGCTTCCGCCGGCCCTTCTAAACACTGAAAGAAACAGCCATCGCCAAAATACAGTGCACCAACCAAACCATTCGCCGGATTATTCTTGCGTGACTGCATCAATATTGCCGCCACGTCCGCGCTTAGCACCGTGTTGTTAGTCGACGCTGGGAAATTGGCGCGGCTGGCATAGACCAACCTGATCAAGTCGGTTTTGTTTATCATGAGGGGTCCAATTATTGGCTGTGCGCCGACCGATGTAAGCCGGAGTGATGTCCGGTGATGGTACCCAATCTATCGTGCAAACGGCGTCATGTCGCGCCTTTACCCGCCTCACCCCGCCTCCCGCAAACTTAAACTCGGCGCACTTGCCCGCGCGCCACGGGTTCCGGCCAAGCCAATGACCAACACCAACACAATGCTCAATGCCACACCCAGAGCGATTAGCGGCCAATTCGGCGCGTACTGAAAATCAAACACTTTCGCCGCTATCACGCTGGTCATCGCCACCGCGCTGCCGCAGGCAATCAGGCCGGCAATAGCGCCGATCAGGGCGAACTCGACCGCGTCAAACCGCAATAATTGCCGGCTTTGAGCGCCTAAAACGCGCATCACGCCGGCATCAAAACGACGCTCTTGCTGGGTCGCGCTGATCGCCCCGCTAAGCACCAGCAGGCCCGACACCAAGGTGAACCAAAATACCAGCTCCACGGCCCGGCTAACTTGCCGAATAATATCGCGCACTTGGCGTTGCACAAAATCTAAATCGATCACCGAAACATTCGGATAAGGCCGTAAGGCGTGCTCAAAAGCTACCGACTGCATAGGGGTGACGCGTAAACTCGCAATCCAACTTGCCGGCAAATTTTGCCAGGCGGCTTGATTAAGCAGCACAAAAAAGTTTGGTTTAAAGTTGTCCCATTGCACTTTACGCAAGCTGGTAATCGGCGCTTCGACGATCACGCCACCCAGATCAAAGCGAATCACATCGTTTAATTTCCAGCCCAGCGTGTTCGCCAAACCTTCCTCAACGCTCAAGCTGGGCGCGGCGTTGGCTTGAAAAAATCTTCCGGAAACGACGCTATTACCATCGGGCAAACTGTTATTGCTAACCGATAAATTGAATTCACGCTCCGCCATGCGTTGCGCACGGACGTCATTAGGATCCGGCGCAACATACGGCGCGCCGTTCACTGCGGTAAAGCGCCCGCGCAGCATTGGCCAAAGCTCGACCGCACCTAAATCCGCCTCGCTTAGCGCAAGCTTCAGCGCGCTGCGCTGATCGTCTTGTACGTTGATCAGAAAGCGATTAGGTGCCGTACAAATCTTGCCCGCTTGGGCAAGCTCGCCACACTCCGGAGCCGAGCTCAATTGCCATTGATCCAGCAAATCGGTGCGCAACAGCGTCATCAGCATTAACGCGGTTAGGCTCAAGCCAATCGCGGTAATGCTTAGGATATTGAGCCTCGCGCGGCGCAACACGCCCGCCAGACTGAGCGCCACGCCCAAGGGCACGCGCGGCCGCAAGGCCCGCACCAAAGCCAGCATTGCAACCGCCGCTAATGCCAGTAATAACATCGCAATAAGCAAGCCAACTAAAGTGTAGCCAGCGGTTTTGACGTCGCCTACCAGCAGCACGCCCAGCGCCAAAAGTGCGGCAAAGCCGATCAGCAGTAAAAGCCGACTACTGACATCCGGCGCCTGCGCTTGCCGGCTTAATACCCGCACCGCCGGAACATTGCGCAAGCGAATCATGAGCGGCGCGGCAAAACCTAACAACATCACCAGCGCCACCGAAAATCCCTGCAACCACGGCATATAACCGGACGGCGGCAACGCGGCAGCGAAGCTTGCAGCCAGAGCAAAAGCCACTAATCGTTGGCCCAGTTCGGCCAATGCCACCCCAA
>JAYTAO010000117.1:0-4887 GCA_043737435.1 Rhodanobacteraceae bacterium
CAAGCAATGCATCCGGCTTGAGCACGCGTCGCCATTCCGCGAACAACGCGGCTAAATCCAAACACCACTGAATGCATAGGTTGGAAAACAAAACATCGGCGCACTCTCGCGCCAGCGGCAGCATCGCAGCATCGCCAGCAACACGATGAATTAAGGCTTGAGCAAACGGATTCCAGCGTGATTTAACCTGGACTTGCGCAAGCATAGGCAAAGCGAAATCAAGTGCCACGATTTGTGCATGCGGGTAAGCACGGTGTAGCGCTTGGGTACCACGACCAGGGCCACAACCAATATCCAATACCCTTTGTGGCACCAATTTATTGCCATCTAAGCGTTCAAGCAATTGATCTTCAACGATATTTTGCAGCGCTGCTGCGCTTAAATAGCTGCGTGCGGCACGGCCAAAATGAGCCCTTATGGCGCGTCTTGAAAGCGCTGCTAGGTCCGGCCGATCAGGCACAACGTTTGAGTCTCGCCGATCAGGCGACACGGAAGGAAAATCCACTGGAAGTTTGCCCGGCGTCGCAGACTTATTCGGCCGCAACCTTACCCAACAGCCAATGTGCCAGCAGACTCACCGGCCGCCCGGTCGCCGTGCCTTTGCGTCCGCTATCCCAAGCGGTACCGGCGATGTCCAAATGCGCCCAGCGCTGGCCTTCGGTGAAGCGCGCCAAAAAACAACCCGCAGTAATAGCACCGCCGCCCTTACCGCCGATATTGGCGAAATCGGCATAGCCAGTTTCTAATTGGGATTGATAATCCTCCCACAGCGGCAAGCGCCACGCGCGATCATGCATTTGCTCGCCCGAACTCAAAAGCTCCGCCGCCAAATCATCGTGCTTGCTCATCAACCCGCTAGCCACGCTGCCCAGCGCAACCACGCAGGCGCCGGTCAAGGTTGCAATATCAATCAGCACCGCCGGTTTAAATCGTTGTGTGTAGGTCAATGCGTCGCAAAGAATCAGACGGCCTTCCGCATCGGTATTGAGCACTTCAACCATATGCCCAGCCATGGTTTTCACCACGTCGGAGGGACGATACGCATTGCCATCACACATATTTTCGACCGCCGGCGCCACGCCGATCACGTTGAGTTTAGGCTTGATTCTAGCGACGGTTTCCATCAGACCAAGCACGCTCGCCGCGCCACACATATCAAATTTCATCTCTTCCAAGCCCGCGCTTGGCTTGATATTCACGCCACCCGTATCAAAAGTGACGCCCTTGCCGACAAATACATACGGTTTGTCCTCACCTGCGCCGTTGTAGCGCATGACGATCATTTTCGGCGCGTTCGCACTTCCCTGTGCCACCGCAAGCAACGAACCCATGCCCAGTTCAGCCATTGCGTCGCGTTCAAGCACTTCCACTGCGACGTTGTCTCCAGCGAAACGCGCGCCCCAAGCCTGCGCTTGCTCGGCTAAAAAGGCCGGGGTGCAGATATTCGGCGGCAAATTACCCAACTCGCGCGCCAACTTCACGCCCGCTGCCATCGCCAAGGCTTTTGCCAAGGCAACTTCAAGCGTGTTGGGCGCGGTAAAGTTAATCGCTTTGAGCTTTTCATCGCCCTTGTTTTTCAGCGTCGCGGTGTAGCGGTAATGCGCGTAATCAGCTAGCAGCACGGCTTGCGTCAACTTCCATTCAACGTCTTTACCTGGCACTTCAATTTCAACTAAATACGACACCGCATCCGTTGCTGAAGCAGTTTTAAGTGCGCGCTGGGCGTCCTTATTAACTTTAATGAATTTTGCTGCGTCAAATTTGCGCTGTTCGCCCAAACCCACCACCAAAATGCGGCTAGTTTTTAAGCCACTTAGGTTAAACAGCATTTGCGTTTGACCCAGTTTGCCATTCAGATCACCTGATTCAATCAGTTGCTTGATCGCACCGCCACACAGCTCGTCAAATTCGGCACATGCACTGGTCAGCATCCGATCATCATATAAACCAACCACCGCACACTGCGCAGCAAGCTCTTTAGGGCGGGTTTGATTTAAAGCATAGTTCATTTTGATCATTTCCGAGGCCGCGATAGCGCCCGACTTTAACACTGGTGTCCAAGTTTCATAGTGATTGCGATGTAGACAAAGTTAAACCTAAAAAACCAGTTGACCGCTAATCGTCTTCGCTACAGCAATGAATACATTAAAGAAATTGAATATTTCGAAGTTCACCTAGGGGTGAAGGACGCTACGAACAAGATTGCACATTTTTGTCCGTCCAACTGCTTTTTCTAGGTTAATGCGATTCCTCAGCGGCTGAAATTCGCTGAAGCTGAAGGCATGGCATTTTTGCTCATCAGGCAGCTTGATTAAAACCCGCGCGAATGCGAGCTTCCCGGCGTATCTTTTTTTAAACCCATTTTTTAAACCCAGATGAGCCCAATCCTCAACCGCTACTTAATCCGTGAAATCGGCGCTGCAATGCTTGCGACCGCGGTTTTGCTGTTGGTGGTAATTTTTTGTGGGCTGCTGACCGATGTGTTGAGCAAAATCACCCAAGGGCGCTTTCCGGCAGGCTTAATTTTGACGCAAATGGCGCTGCGCGTGCCCATGGCGCTCAGTTTGCTGCTGCCACTTGCCGGTTTCATCGGGGTGATCCTGGCCTACACTCGCCTGTATCGCGATTCCGAACTTGCAGTACTACGCGCCAGTGGCTTTTCGGAACTCGGTTTATTAGGGCCGGTATTTAGCTTTGCGATGCCGCTCGCCCTCGTCATTGGTGGTATTTCGCTTTATTTAGCGCCAACCGCGCAGCGAATTGCCATTGACCAAGCGGAGCTTGCGAATCGGCAAGTGGCGATAGCGGGCCTAGAGCCCGGCAGCTTTGTTCAGCTCAAAAGCAGCAATGCAGTTATTTTCGCGGGTGAATTAGTTGCCAACAAAGCCTTTCGCGATGTGTTGATCGTCCGCACCATGCCACCCGATGCCTCAGGTCACGAACAATTGCAAATCGTGCGCGCCAAAAGTGGCGTCATTGGCTCCGAGAAGAAAAATGCACCGACGGTTTTGCGTCTAAGCGAAGGTCAACGCACGGACATCGTGTTGGGGCAAAATAATATTGAGCGTGCGGCTTTCAAACAAGCGGATCTAGCCCTACCTGAAAGCATGCAGCAAGGACGCGGCTATTCAACCGAAGACTTGCCTTCGCAAACACTGCTGGCAACAATTGCCGGCCGCGCTGAACTGCAGTCGCGTCTTGGCGCACCGATAATGCTCATTTTGCTAATGTTGCTAGCGCCCGCGCTAGCACGCAGCGCGCCGCGCCAGGTGCGCTATGACCGCATCGTTATTGGCGTGCTGCTGTATTTAATTTACTCACAAGCCATTGAATTAGCAAAAAAGGCGATGCTGCTGGGAAAAACGCCAGAATTTATTGGTATTTGGTGGGTGCACGGCCTGTTTTTAGTGGCTCTAATTGTGGTTTATCGGGCGCAGTTGATACTGGCATGGCGCGCGCGCGGCGAAATGACGCAATTGCTTGCGCAACGGGTAGTTGCGCCAAAACCGGTGCAGAAACCAAATCCGCCCCACGTGGATATCAGGGACAGACTTAAGTGAAGCGCGGTAGCGCGTTGATTTTTCGCCACGTTGTGCCGATGGTGCTGTTGGCTTGGCTGGTGTTGATCGCAATTACAGCTTTGCTGACCGTTAAAGATGAGTTGGCGAAGTTGGGCGGCGGCTACGAATTAAGTAATTTACTAATGTATTTGGCGCTAACAACCCCGCGCCGCGCCTATGAATACTTTGTTTACGCAGGCGTCATGGGAACGGTGATGGGGCTGGGGCAATTAGCGCAAAGCAGTGAATTAGTTGCGCTGCAATCGCTTGGCCTATCTAAACGCGCCATTGTGCTACGAGCCATGGCGGCGTTAGCGCTGATGACGTTTGCGATCATGGGATTTGCCGAGCTTTGGGGCAGTATCGGGGATCGCAAAGCCCAGGAGATTTTGTCTAAATCACGCAATCAAGGCATGAGCTTTAGCACCGGAAATAGTCTTTGGATCAAAGATGGCCCGGTGTTCATCAATGCCAAAACCGTGGTTGCCAGCGAAAACGGTCAAAGTGTCGAGCTTTGGGGCGTACGTATTTTGAACTTTGACGACGGTGTGGACTTAACGCGTGTGGTTAGCGCGAAAACCGCTACGCATTTGGCCAATCAAGGTTGGTTATTAAAAGATGTGATTGATCAAAACTTCCAGCCCGAGTCCGCCACCGTTGCGAACAAGGCCGAACTACTTTGGCCCTCCGTGCTGGAGCCGGGGCAAATCGCCGCGCGTGCATTGAGGCCCTCGCACCAAAGTATCGTGGAGTTGGCACAAAACGTTGCTTATGCTCGCGCCAATCAGTTGGATGAACTGCCGTTCAGCTCCGCCATGTGGGTGCGGATCTGCTTTCCACTAGCGGTGCTTTCGCTGGCGCTCGCGGCGGCATCGTTTGCGTTTACCTCCCTGCGTACAGGCGGTTTGGGGCGCAGCATTTTTGTCGGAATGATGATTGCGATTGTATTTTTCGTCGCGCAAAGAATTGCTGCGAATTTATTCGCAACCTTTCACTGGCCGATGTTGCTAGCGAATGCGTTGCCGCCCATGTTGATTGCAAGCTGGGCGCTTTGGCGGCTTTCGCGCAGGTGATGCCTATTTGGGGGGTAACTGCTCGTCTTTTTGAGCGCAGCGCAGCAATCTCGTATTGCAGTTGGGGCGGGGGAGATTGCTTCACTTTGTTTGCAATGACCGGGACGCAAGCAGGACAGGTGCGGCGAAAAAAAATTAAATATTTAGGATTATTTCAATGAGTCTGACCGAAGAATTTGTACGCGCACGCCTTGCGGAATTTATCGACGTCCATACCGAATCGAGTCTGGTGCAGGCCGGTGCGGTCAAAGGCA
>JAYTAO010000118.1:0-1898 GCA_043737435.1 Rhodanobacteraceae bacterium
TACGTGTGCGCGACCGATGCCGCCGCTAAATTGGGCGGTTACGCGTTTGTCTTGCTGCTGCTTGATTGCATTAAGGCCAACAGAGTGAGCGCCGGTGCATATAAAAAACCAATGAACTGAGAGACACGAACGCGAACGTGCGCAAACGAACCGAGCTAACGTCGGCAATTGGCGATAAACACGCGCATGGACAAAGTAACTTCGACGCACGGCGCAAGCGCTGTCGCGCCGCCCGCCGTCAAAGCCGAAACCGGCGCAAAAGCTGCCGTTGATGCTACTAAGTCAGCGCCTGCGCCGCGCGTAAAAATGACGCGACCAGCGCTGCTCAAGTTAGCGTTTGCCGGTGTTGCGGTTTGCCTGTTGATCGCATACTTATCACGCAATTTAGTTTTGGGCACACCCGTGACCAGCTATCCAGTGACGCGGACGGCGCTGCAGCAAACGGTGGTGGCCTCTGGTCGAGTCGCCACGCCGCAGCGGGTGTCGGTAGCCTCGGTTTTGGCTGGGCGGGTGGCAGCGATTCCGGTGCATGAGGGGCAAACGGTGCTGCGCGGTCAGCTGCTGATTGCTCTGGATGACCAAGACTTACAATCTGCTTATGCACAAGCTGAGTCGGGAGCGGCACAAGCCAGTGCCGCCCTGCGCAAGCAGCGCGAGCTGGCATTGCCGAGTGCGGTGCAAGCGTTGGCGAGCGCGCAAAGCCAGCAAAATCAGGCTTTTCAGCAGTTAGGGCGCGTCGCAGATTTGCGTAAGCGCAGTTTTGTTTCGCAAATGCAGCTGGAAGAGGCGCAGCGGAATTTCGAGGTTGCGCAAACGCAAACGCGCACCGCGTTACTGACCGTGAACGCCAATGCCGCTGGCGGTAGTGACGCATTAGCGGCACAGGCCAGCTTGGCGCAGGCACAGGCAAATGTGCAGCTGGCCGGGGTTAAATTGGCACAGAACGCCATTCTGGCACCTGTCAGTGGCACGCTAATTAGCCGCAAGGTTGAGCCCGGCGACACCGTGGTTCCAGGTGTGGAGCTGATGCAGCTAGCGCCCAATGGCGAAGTCGAGATTGTGCTTTTGCTAGATGAAAAAAATCTAGCGAAATTAGCCATTGGGCAAAAAGCAGTGGCTTCCGCAGATGCCTATCCAGACCAGCAATTTGAGGCGCGCGTCAGCTACATCAACCCCAGCGTCGATGTTGCGCGCGGCGCGGTTGCACTCAAGCTCAGTGTTGCCGCAGCACCGGCGTATTTGCGCCAGGACATGACCGTTTCGGTCGATATTGAAACCGCCTATCGTGCCGAGGCGCTGGTGATTCCAACCGCAGCGGTGCATGAGCTTTCCAGTAAATTCCCTTGGGTAATGGTGGTGCGGAAAAAGCGCGCCCAACATCAAGTGGTGAGATTGGGGCTGCGCGGGGATACCCAGAGCGAGGTGCTGAGCGGCTTGGCGTTAGGCGAGCCGGTATTATTGGCGTCGTTGACGACAATCAAAGTGGGTCAGCGGGTGCGGCCAAGGGCAGCACCGCCATCAATCAGCGCTGCGCCAGCAGGCGAAGCGCCAGCAGGCGAAGCGCCTTGAATCCACTACTGCCATTCGAGTGGATTTTGGCGACGCGCTTTATGCGCGAGGGTGTTTTGCAAACCATATTTATTACTGCCGGCGTAGCACTGGGTGTTTCGGTGATTGTTTTTATGTCGGCACTGTTAGGTGGCTTACAAAGTAGTCTATTTGATCGCACCTTGGATTATCAGGCGCAAATTGTAGTTTCTGCACCTGAGGAGGTTGCGCGGGCACAGCACAAAGCGCAACCGAATTTGCGCTATGCCCATGTGATACAGCCACGCGCACAGCGCATACGTTCGGTGGATCAGTGGCAAAAAGTGGTCAAACAACTGCGCAGCCGCGCG
>JAYTAO010000119.1:0-4884 GCA_043737435.1 Rhodanobacteraceae bacterium
GAACAAGACGGCAAATAAAGCGATAGAAAATAAGTAAAAATATGCGCGTATCACGACAAGCCCCCTTGAAATTTATTCAACTGAAATGTGAAAGACTTAGTAATAAGACCAACGGCGTGGAACGTAATAAAAAGATCGCCAGTCCGCCGACCAAAAGCCGCGGGGCTGGCATGCGTTGACACCGGAATATCATCGATCCCCTGGTTCTCACGAGCCCGCCCGCTAGGTAGGTTTAGAGTGCGAAATTCCAGCACCGCCGCGTTTAGATCGCAAGCCGTAATTCCGGCTAACAGCAACAAAATCAAACGTTTCACACACACCCCCAGACTAGAAAACGAGCAAACTGTTTCGGGATAGGTACGAATCACTTTGAAAAAATGGCGCGAAAATAAAACAAGCGACATCTTCATCAATTGAGGCAAAGATCACGAAACTGAATATCCACGAAATATAGCTGATACGTTTCAAATGGAAAGGACGTTTGCGTAAAATTTGAATCTTGTTGTCCAGTTAGTGCGCATTTTTAACAAAGTCGAACTATGGTTTTTTTTTGCGCCACGTCGTTAATTCTCCAAATGCGGCAGAAACACGCCAAAAAATAGCCAAAAGTGCGCAAGCAAGAGGCGCGAAAAGCCCAGCCTGTTTCCCAGTCGGGCGCACTTGAATTAACGATTGTTTTTGTTTCTTTTTTTGGCTTTTTACGTCAGTTTTTGCCTTTTTTGGCTTTCTTTTACTTTTCGCCCAAGCCCAACCGCCGCCAGAGTAAAGTCGCAATTTGAGATTACGAACACGCGGCTTTGGGACACGCACTGCCGGCAATTGGCGGCTTTGGGTGGCGGCTTTGGGACACGCACTGCCGGCAATTGAGGCCTGCGCTGACTTAAGTTGCCCGCTTCGGTCACGCGTAAACGCAACTGAGGAATTCGTTTAACCCGGCAAGCCATAACTTTCACTCGTCAAAGTCAGCAAAGAACGCATCTGCTCGCGCAAAGCGGTCGGCCCGGTGATTTCCGCATCTGGGCCATAGCGCAGAACATCCATCAGCAGCTCGCGGCCATTGGAATAAGGCACTTTCAGCTCAAAACGGCCATCAGCTAAAAATTTACCAGTTTGCGTGGCGTGCCAGCGTTCTTCTGCAGCCCAGCGCGCCGCATGTGGGCTAAAAACAATGGTGGCGATATGACGTGCTGCACCTGAAAAAATACCGTAGCCGGTGGTGAGCGCGGCGTCCAGTTCCACTTCGCCAAGTTCTTTCGCGGCCCCTTCCAACAGTTTGACGTCGCTGATGCGATCCAGCGCGAAACTTCGCAACGCATCGCGCGTTTCATCGAAGGCGTCTAAATACCAATTATCGCGATAGTGCACCAAGCGCTGCGGATGCACGGTGCGCGTGGTCGGTTCATCGGTTGAGCGCGCCCGGTAGCCAAAACGCAGTGGGCGGCGTTCTAAAGTTGCGGCGGCAATACTGCGGAAAACCCGCTCATCGACGCGTCGATGATTGTGCCGCAGTACCCGCAAACGCTTTAGGTTGACCGCTTTTTCACCTAGTAATTTTTCGATGCGATTTTGCGCGGCCGCCAAACTCGCGCCCAATAACGACTCGTCTGGCCCATCGTCGTCCTGTGCGGCATCTACAGTGCGTTTACTGCCTTCAACAATTTGTCGCGTCAAAACCAGGGCGTAAAGCTCTTCCGCGTTTAACCAAAGGCCGGGCAATTCAAACGGCGCTTGTTCGTCGCGCGCGTAACGCCAGCGGCGCTGGTCATCTACATTTAATGGCGCACCGAGCACGTCGCGCAAAAAATCCAAATCGCGATACACCGTCGCTCGCGACACGCCCATTTCCGCTTCAAGCTCGTCAATCGTGCGCCCCATCCGCGCAGCTTTTAGGACGCGGTGCAGCAGGGTAACGCGCTCAATTTTTTTATCCACCGCCAGTATTCCTTTTGTTTCTCAGCCCGTTCGCCTCACAGGCCTTTAATTAACTTGCGCACCTGCGCGACATTACGCCGACTCACTTCCAGCTTTTCCGGGCGCAGTCGTAAAGTAATGGCGACTTCACCCTGGGCCGATTTTGCCAAGCCTGAAATCGCCGCCTTTGCAACTAGGCAGCTACGGTGAATGCGTACGAAAACATCACTGAATTCTTCTTCTAGCTGCACTAAGGAATCCTCAATAAGCAGCATTTCCTTGGCGGAATGTACTTCGACATATTTGGTATCCGCCTGCAGATACAGCACATCAGCAATCGGGATTAAGCGCAACTCACCGCGCACTCGCGCGGCAAGCTGGCTGCGTTTGGTTTTTAATGACGCAACTGCGGCAAAAATGGGCGCGGGCTCAGCGGGCGCACCGACAAACTTTCTTGCGCGCTCAAGTGCCGCGCTTAATCGCTCGCGTTTAACTGGCTTGAGCAAATAGTCAACCGCATGCGCCTCAAAAGCAGCTAGTGCATGTTCGTCATAGGCGGTGCAAAAAACCACCGCAGGCGCGGGGTCGAAGCGGGCGAAGTGCAATGCGGTTTCCAAACCATCCATCACCGGCATACGAATATCCAGCAGCACTAAATCAATGACGGTCGCCACCGCCATTTCCAGCGCGCGTGCGCCGTGCTCGGCCTCAAACACTTCCTCAATATCATCATGCGCTTTCAATAACTCGCGCAGACGGGCGCGTGCAAGTGGTTCATCGTCTACGATCAGGGCTTTCATAGCGTCTAGCCTTTTGCATCCAACGGTAGCGTTAAGATTGCCACATAGCGGTCCCCAAACGATTGTGTTTGCAAACTCGCGCGTGCGCCAAAAGCGAGCCGTAAACGCGCCGTGATATTGGCTAGCGCCATGCCATTCCCCGCCGTGCTCAAACGCGCGTCGAACGGATTTTCGACGATGATGCTAATGGCACCTGCTGCCACTTTTGCGCTCAAACGCACGGTACCGCCGGCGGCAAGCGGCTGAATGCCGTGATAGACCGCATTTTCCACCAGCGGCTGCAACAGCAGCGAAGGCACGCTGAGTGCCGGCAAGTCCACCAAATCATATTCAACCTGCAAACGTTCGCCCAAACGTAATTGCTCAATGCGCAGATAGTGCTTGGCCAGCTCCAGCTCCTCTTCCAGTGGGATATCGACTTCACCGGCTTTCAGTGCAGCACGGAAAAGCTCTGATAAATCCTCCACTACCTGCTCGGCGCGCACGGCATCGATGGCGATCAAGGAAGCCAAGGTATTCATGCTATTGAATAAAAAATGCGGCCGGATCCGCGCCGTCAAGGCTTCCACTTTGACTCGGGCATTTGCCTGCACTTCTAGTCCCCACTGTCGCTGTACATAAGCGTATCGCAGTGCTGCCGCACTGACTAAAACCGCAATGAAGGCGATGCGCAGGGCAAATGCGGGCGTCAGCGCTTGCACCTCGGCCGGTGAAATTAATGACTGCGCGCTCGCAGCTAATAACACGCACAAAAAACTAATATTGCCTACTAAGCCGAGTGCCGCTAAGGCACTGACGGCATTGCTACGTTTTGTCAGTCTTGGTGCTAGAAGGCTTAAACCAATAGCGACGCAGAGGGCAATCCACTGTGCCAGCAGGCTGGCGGACAAAAAGCGTTGCCAAAACCCGACGGCGCTGGCATTACCGGCTAAAAGAGCAATCAATACAATCACTTCGGCTGACGCCATCAACATCAGCAGCGCACCCGGTGTCAAAAAATTCGGCAACCATGGATGTTTTGGGATTAGATCTGGCGTTAGCAACGCGCTAGACCAAACCGGCGATCGCCAGCGTTTACCGGCACTAGCGGGCTTGAGCTCGCTCAATTAACTCTTGGCCCTGTTTGCGCTGTGACCAGCGCTAGTCTGACCTCAAGTGCATCAGCGGCATTGGGATGCGCTGCCAAATAACTAGATAAATCGGCGCGCGCCGCGTAGTGCGCACCCAATTCAATGTATAGCAATCCACGGTCACGCCGCTCGTACACGGAACCCGTCATTTGCACCAAACGATGCACCACCCGCAGCGCCCGCACATAGTCTTTTTCACCACGATATAAAGACTTCAAATTATTCAACATGCGGATCAGTACGGTTTTATTGTCACAAGGGGTCAACATGCGAAATAGCTCGTCTTCGCTAGGCGCCTCTTCTTCGCCGGAGCCGCTGGCACGAAACTTCAGCTCGTCCGCACCAATGCTTTTACCCCGATTAAACGGATCAATGATAATCAAGCCGCCTTCAACCGGCACCCGCACCAGGAAATGCCCGGGAAAACTCACGCCGGACAAGTCCACGCCTAAACTGCGCCCAAGTTCAATGTAGATCACCGCCAAACTGATCGGAATGCCGAGCTTGCGCTCCAGTACGTCGTTCAAATAGCTATTGCGCGGGTTGTAATAGTCTAAAAAATTGCCGGTAAAACCGTGCGTTTCAAATAAAAAATGATTTAAAGATTTCAGCCGCGCTAGAGGTCCATTGTGGCCGCCTGCCGCCAAGTCCGCCGCTTGGGCCAGCTGCGCAAATTGATTACGAATAGCGGCAACATCCAGCGACGGATATTCATCCATCGCAATTAACAAAGACGCGTCAAGAAGCGAAATCTCGTCATCTGGTGCCTCGCACAGCCAGCGCCATGGGTCTGGCTGCACAAACATCTGGGCTTGGGGATTAGCGCAGCTCAACATTTAACTTATCACCCGGCACCGCACCAATTTCAGTCGCGCGCCCTGCGGCCAACTCAAGCACATATTTCGCCGGTTTTTCACTACCATAGCTCGGGCAACGCGATGGTTCCAGTGAACAGGGCGGCACGGAAAGCGCGCTGCTGACCAGATTAAAATCATGATCGAAATACAAAATATCCAGCGAAATTTTGCAGTTGTGCATCCAAA
>JAYTAO010000120.1:0-4881 GCA_043737435.1 Rhodanobacteraceae bacterium
TTTCTAAACGCCCAACCGGTGGCGTTGCATGCGGTCAGCGGTGCCGCCTTCGGCTTTGATCCGCAATGGAATGAAATCGTCTACGTGCCGACCGATAGCACCTATTGGAAACGCACTGAACTTCGGGTGCCGGTGCCGTTGAAAGTGCCGTCGGTCATTGCCTGCAAGAAGCCGCTGCAGATTGTGGTGGCGGATAGCGATAATGCTGCGGCAAGTTCGCAACGATTCTTTGGCTGCGGAATTGCACCCATGGCGGGAATGAAAGCTACTAATGCAGCCAGTGACGCTGCTACGTCGCCCGCTAAATTCGTGGTCACCTTCCGCCTCATCGGGCAAACTATAAACGTGCGAGTTAGTCGAACGCTGAATTCGGGGCATTTAAGCTATCGCCAGTTTGAGGGCAACATCGATTTGTCTGTACCGAAACCCCAAGGCTGGCTAAAAGCGCAAGGTGCAGGTGACGAAGAATCTTTGTACTTACACCTCACACAACCCTCTGGCTAGAAAGCATGGAAGTTTGCTGCGACGCTGCTAAACCAGTAGCAGCGAATTAATTCGACCGCGTAATTGCGACCACACCATCAGTGAAATCGATGGTGTGGTGCTTCGTAAATTACCGTACAACTTAGTTGGGCTTTGCACCCGCCGCAGACGCAGCACCGGCCGGCGCAGGCGCATCTTCAACTTTATCGGTCACGCGCCACAGGCTGCCATCTGGGTTCATAAACATCTTGCGCATTTGCTCTAGATTAAACGGCCTGGAGCCCAAACGCCCTAGCACTGCGATTTGGCCGCCGGTTTCATCCACCGCGCGATCCCGCTCAAGCGCGCGGGACAGCGCGATAGCCGGCTTGGCAGTTTGATAGGTCGCGATCAGTTCAGGCTTGGGCTGCGGGCTAAAGCCGTAGAACTTGGGCTGGCTGCGCGGGCTCGTCAATTGCAGCACCTTAAGCCCGTTTTTGCCATCGGCCACATATGCGAATAAGCTGGCGTTGGTGGTCGCGACGGTGACATCGCGGGCGTCGTTCAACGTGCCCTTGGCGTTAAACATCTGATACACAACCGGCATCTCAGGGTTAGTGACATTGATAATCGCCAAGCCTTCAGCGCCTGCGGCAACATAAGCATAGGTGCGGGCGACGTGCAGTTTGTGCGCGTCTTTTAGCGGAATCACTGCGGCGGTTACAACCGGCTTGGCAAAGTCAGTGATATCAACCACTTGCAGGCCTTTCGCAGTGGTCACGAACAAGTAGCGGAACTGCACTTGTGCGGCGCGTGGGTCGGGCACGTTAATGGTGGTGAGATATTTTGGCGTCAGTGGCGCGCGCATATCCAGCACCACCACACCTTTAGGCGTGCTGATGTAGAAATAATAACCCGCGTTGGTCATATTTCTTGCGCCATTGAGCACGCCGTTTTCGTTCCAGGTCAGCGCGCGGGTCAGGAAGTTATTGCGCGCATCGCCATCCAAAAAGGTATCGATGTCGGTCAGAATCAAGCCTTCCTCGGCATCGGTAATGTAGGCGTAGCCATAGATCGGCGAGAACGGTTGCTCAAGATTTTCTTTGCGCATCAAATCGCCCTTATTCTGCGAAGGACGAATGGGCTGTGTAGTTAGCAAGCTTACACAGGTTGCGTTTTTGCTCTTAATGCGGCTGTCGTCACCGAGCGGGCTAAACAAGGAAGTTTGGAAGCGCTGCGAGTAGCCTTTATTGGCAATATTCGCCGCGTCATAAACGCGCATGCCGTTTTTGCCTTCCGCAACGTAGACGAACTCACCGCGTAATTGCAGGCAGTTGGCAACGCCAGAAGAGTGCCTATACCCTTCGGGAAGTTTTAAGCCGCGCTCTTGATGCTGCTTGAAATAATCCGGATAGGCAAATTCCTGTAAATAACTTCCCACCACCGCTTGCGGTTCTTCCCACTCGGTAACGCGCACGGCGCTAATTTCACCTTCACCGCCAATCCAGGCGTTGTAGCCCATAAAGTCGAAGAATTTGGTGCCGTAACTAAGCAGCTGGGTCATGATCGCGTTGTTGTCGTTGGCTTGACTTAAGTGGCAATCACCGCAGGTTTTAGTTTCAGTTTTGCGCTCGGTGTGCGGATAGTGCACGCCAAAGGCTTGGCTTGAATAGCCAGAGGATGAGATTGGCGGCTGCTGGATGTAGATTTTTTCGCGGCTAGAGTTGGTGGAGGACAAAATAAGCGCCGAGGTCGAACGCAGAGGCGTAATCACGCCGCCTTTGGTTTCGCCGTGCACACCCAGCTGGAATGCATCGTCACGTGCGACCTGCGGGTTGTAGGTCGCGAAATTGCGGGTGTTGCCGCCTTCGTAGTGGTGACGTGCGGTTTTCGCATTCGCTTGAATCGGCAAATGGCAGCCGCCGCAGGTCGTGGTCCAACTCAAGTGGCAGGTATAACACTGCATTTTATCTTCGCCATGCGCATAGTCACTGCGCGCAACGTTGGCGCCATAGGCTTGCGTGCCGGTGTTTTTGCTCATCGTATGCGCGCGGTCCGCTTTCGCGTTGTATTGGGTGGACGCTGGGTTGGAGTTTTCCTTAAGCAAGCTCATTTCCCATTCCAGTCCCGGCGTAATCAAGCTGCGCTGAATCAGATTTCCGCCAACCCACTCGAAACGCTTTTTGCCGTCTGGATTGCGCAAGTTCGCCAGGTTTCGACCTTTTTCACTGGCGGCAACATTGCTGGTGACCAGTGTTGGCAGTTTGTCCGGCGTGCCGTGGCAGTCTTTGCAAGAAATTTCAATCGGTGCGGCGACTTCGCCGACGATGTGACCGGTTCCGTGCATGTCTTGGCTGAAGTGGCAATCAACGCAATGCATGCCTTTGTCGACGTGAATCGAGGACATGTGGACGGTTTTTTCCCACTTTTTCGGGTCTTTATCGTCAATGGCATTGCCGTTGGCATCTAACAAGGTGCCTTCACGATCCCGCTTGAATACCGCACGGAAATTCCAGCCGTGACCATGGTAGTCCGCAAATTGCGTGTCATTAAGCTTGGGGTTCATTTCCGAAACTTTCTTCAAAAACTCGGTATCGCGCCACAAACCACGAATCGCTGCTTCTTCGGGGTTGCGTTCGAGTGTTTTACGCAGCTCCTCATCGTCAGGATAATGCTGCTTTTTCGGCCACATCGCCGGTGCGTCGGATTCGTAGTCCCACATGGTGTAGCCCAAAAATGTGTTCATAAACATATTGGGCTGGTGCATGTGGCAAACCATGCAGTTACTGGTCGGAATTGAGCGGGTAAACGCATGCTTTAGTGGATGCCCAGATTGATCTTTTGGAATCGTTGGGTCGCTAGTTTGCGTCAAACCGACATTGCCGAAACCGGCATAGGGCCCTGAATGGCGCGGGTCGCGATCATTGGCATAAACCACGTGGCAAGCGGCGCAGCCGGACTGACGGTAATCACCGGGCTGATCGTTGGTACCCATGAACCACATATTTGGATCGTTTAAGCGCGTCTTGTGGATATTGATCACCGGCACCGCGATGCGCGCACCTGTGCCTGGCCCGCGATTGGATTGTTTGATATCAGGGCGGCCAGGCTCTTCTAAGCGCTGAATGGAACCGGTCGAGTTGGGTAATCCGGTTTCCGGAAATGTTGAGTTGATGTTGCGGCCGCCGCGATCAAAAACGCGAAAAATATCTGCGGGTGGCACCGTTTCCCAAGCGGGAAGGGGATACAAAACCGGCAATATCCCGCGCTTTTTCATCTCCTCAGTCACCGGCACGGGCGCTTTAATCGTGGCCGGTTGTCCTTCCCGAGTGTAGGACTCACCCAAGATGTAGCGTTTGTAAGGCAAAATGCCGTTGTTGTAGCTGGCACCGCCCCAAAGCATGGCGCCGGTGGCCATTAACGAGGTTTTTGCTGCAGTGATAACCTGTTTGTGGCAAGCGCCACAGGCTTCATCGACTACGCGCAGATCTGATGGATTGACAAAACGGGTGAATTCCGGCGCTTCGCGATTTAATAGCGCATAGCCGCGCACTGGATTAGCGCTGCCCGTGTGGCCCCAGGTTTCGGGATATCGCGGTAAAACGTGGGCGCTATCCATGGCCGCCTGATAGGCTGGGGCGTAGCTTTTGCCATGATGCTCGCCGCCATGGCCTTCGCCCGCTTCTTTGTGCGCGCCTTCCTCATGTTCCGACGCACCACCGGGGTACATTGCGCCGCCAGGACTCGCTACTTTTGCGTCACCGCCGTGGCAGTCAACGCAGCCTAAAACCACGGCTTTGCTGGCATGCATGGTCTGTTGGTCATGCGCTAAAAAGCTCTTTTGGTCGGCGTTTGATTCGGACGCCAATTTGCTTTCAGTGTGACACGTTACACAGCCCGCACTTTTCGCGTTCGCGGCATCCCAGGTCTGCATCATGGGCGCATCGGGTGCTCGCACGTAATTTCGCGCGACCGGCTTTTCTTCGTCATTTGCAAAAATCGGAGCCGATGCGAATAGCGCAACCAGCATCCCGCACTTCACAATAGATTTGATCTTCATGATGCGTATCCTTAATAACTTAAGATCAAATTGCCGAGCACCGTGTAATAGGTGTCGTCATTGCCATATAAATTTTTCAAACCACTTCCGGGCAACAACGCCGCGCCGGAAAGCCGCCAGACGATATTTTGATGAAATTTTGGCCGCCAAATCCAAGCGATCGACGCATCCGTACCGATGGAGCGGTCAATTGGCGATTGATTTCGTAAGGTTTCTAACGTGGCCGTGTTGTCAAACCACAGTTGATTGACGTTAACCGTGACGCGCGATTCTGGTGTCAAATCGAAATCGGCACTTATACCCAGCAAGCGAATGCCAGGGTTGTCAAAATTGGATTGGCCTAGCTCCTTGCTGGTGCG
>JAYTAO010000121.1:0-1895 GCA_043737435.1 Rhodanobacteraceae bacterium
AGTGCTGCGCGGGTTCATCGTATGCAAATGCTTAGCGCCGACCGCCCAATTGCGTTGGAGCTCGGGCTGCCGAACACGCTGTTAATCACGCCCGAACCGCCTGCACCGGGTGCGGGAATCGGTGCGCGCCGGACTTGGCTTGGCGAACTTGAACGCTCGCTGGAACAGGGTCAAAAATTAGTATTGCTGCGCATCAAACAATCGCCGCTGATTGAGCACCGTGCGATTGCCGCACTGGCGCGCGACCTGGTCAGGCAGCACGGTGCAGAAATCATGCTGCAGGACGACGCGGAGCTCTGCGAACGCTGGCGTTTTGGTGGCGTTAGCTTGACTGCGAAAGCGCTAAACCGCAGCAAAAAGCGCACGCTGCCGGTCGAGTACTGGCTTAGCGCGAGCTGCCACTCAGCCGCAGAGCTAAGTCTAGCCAGCGCGCTGGCCTGCGATTTCGCCACGCTCAGCCCGGTGTTGCCGACGTCAAGCCACCCAGGCGCACCGAGCTTGGGCTGGTCGCGATTGGCTGAGCTTCTTAGCGCGCAAACGCTGCCGGTATTTGCGCTTGGTGGCATGGCGCAATCGGACTTTGCTGCCGCAAAAGCTGCGGGTGCGTGGGGGATAGCGGGCATTACAGCATTTTGGGCCGCGGCATGAGCCCATAGGTATTAATCAGCGCGAGCTTTACGCCGCACCACCGCACGCACACCGCCCGCGATTTCCACTGCGCACGCGATCAAAGCAGGCAACGCATGCCGGCGCGCCGGAACAAGCAAATAACGCGGCCGCCAGCTGGGCTGCCATTTTTCCTTGTATACCCTTACACCGCGAAAGTTGTAAAAGCGCTCGGCTTTTGCCGCCACTACCGCAGCGATTTTGAGCCATCGGCCATCGTGCGCCACGGCGTCAGCACACACGTTTTTAAGCGGCGCCATGCCGAAACTAAATTCTTGATAGCCACTGGTTTTGCCCCATTCAAGCAAGCGCGCAAACAACAAATCCATGGTGCCGCGTGGCGCGCTGGCTAGGCTGCGCATTAAATCAATCGCCAGCAGATTTCGATCAGCACTTTGCAGAACATTGGCGAATGCCACCAAATCGCCGCCCAAGTAAATTAGTGCCAAAGGCAAGCCCAGCAGTGCTGGCGCATGAAAGCGCCCTAGTGAAAAGCGCTTTTCTGATGCGCCGCGTCGGGCCAACCATTCCGCGCTGACTGCGGCGCATTGGGCAATTTGCGCCGCGTCCGCACTGGGGCAAAACTCAAAATGCAAACCCGAGCGCTCAGCCTTGCGAATACTCTGGCGCAAACCGGCAAAACTTGGCCCCGCCAAACTAAAGTGATTCAGATCAATAATCGCCTCTTCGCCTAATTTGTAGGCAAAAAAAGGCTTTGGACTAAGCCGGTTTACCGCAGCGAGCATCGCCTCGTCGGCCTGATAAAACACCGCATGTTTACAGCCGGCAGCACTACGCGTAAGAAATTCATGCAGCAGCGCATCCTGATGTTCTGGGCGCATGGACGGCGTGCCAACCGGGCCACGCAAGCAAATTCCGTATTTTGCAGTGCGGGCGTGCATGATGAAATTCTGCTGCGCATCGATCAGCAAGTGTTTGTCGTGCTGCAATGCCAACCAAGCGCGCGGATCACTGCTTTCTTGAACCAATTTGCGTAACGATTGGCGCGCGTCGTCTAGCATGAATTGACCGAGTTTCTGCTGCGCTGGCGTTATTGCTAGGAACCTATCCGAGTTGTACTGCTTTGGTTCTTGCTCACGATTAGAAAAATGCAAGGCGCGATTTAGCAAGCGCAGCGGACGGGCCAGAAACGGGTGCGGGGATTGCAGTTGCATTGTCGGCGCCTGTGCGATCGGATTTGCCGAACCTTCGCGCGTCGTCGGCAATCG
>JAYTAO010000122.1:0-4879 GCA_043737435.1 Rhodanobacteraceae bacterium
GCTTTCTAACCGGTGCGGGGTGGAGCAGTCTGGCAGCTCGTCGGGCTCATAACCCGAAGGTCGTAGGTTCAAATCCTGCCTCCGCTACCAACGTTAGAAGCAATAGATAAGTTTTTAGCGACAAGTTTTCGAAAAGGTAACAGCTAGTTTTGCGCTGTTACTTGGAGCGCACGGAAGCGCTCGTCTTTCTGGATCGGCTTTCAAATTGTTTTAACGACTAGATGCGTTTTTACGAAATAAAAGTAGGTTCACAGAAGAAATAAACGGGCCTAGTGCCCTTTTTTTTCGAGTTAAGATTATTCGAGGGCCGATTGGCCCTTTTTTATTGTCTATTTTTAGCGATTTTCGAAATTTGCATTTCCCTACTTTGAGTTTTAACGCCGTGCAAGCAACTGATCGTAAAACACAGCTAGAAAACGTTCTGCGTCCTATCGTAGAAGCGCTCGGCTATGAGTTTTGGTCTTTGGAATTGGTGCAAAGCCGGGGCATCAGTATTTTGCGCATTTATATTGAACTGACCGAGCGCCACATTCGCGTTGAAGATTGCGCCAAGGTTTCGCGTGCGATCAGTGGCAAATTGGATGAAGTTGATTTAATTTCTGAAGACTACACCTTGGAAGTTTCATCGCCTGGGCTGGAACGCCCATTAGTGACTGCATCGCATTTTGCCCGCGCTCTAGGTGAGGAAGTCAAAGTTGAAACTTTTCTTCCGCGCGATGGCCGTAAACGCTACCGCGCATTTCTAACTGCGGTTTCTGGCGATGAAATTACGCTAGAGTTTGAGAAAAAGCAGGTGCATTTGCGTGTTGCGGAAATTTCCAAAGCGCACGTGATTCCTGATTTTTCAAAACCGCACGTGCCGCGTCCTGGCGATGCTTTGTTGGATCCAGAAGAGGGCCCAATTGAAGGCGCTGACATTGATGCGGAACAAGCTTGATTCAAATAAGTTTCTGCAACCCATCTGATTTAGCGGATGGTTTTTTTACAAAAAAGTGTGTTTGCTTGCAAATTGCCCGCACACGCTGCCTGACGTTTCGGAGTTTCTTTATGAGTAGTGTCCTTACGAGTAAGCTGTCATGAGCAAAGAAATGCTTCTTGTTGTTGAGGCAATGGCCAATGAAAAGAGCGTTTCGCGTTCGGTGGTTTACGAAGCGCTTGAGAGTGCTTTGGCTTCGGCGGCGAAAAAAACCAGTGGCGATGAAATCGCGGCGCGGGTTTCTATCAATCGCAATACGGGCGTGTATGAAACTTTCCGGCGTTGGGAAATTGTTGCGGATGATGTGCGTATGGAAAATCCACAAGCGCAAATTCGCTTAATGGACGCTCTGGATGTGCAGCCTGATGCGCAAATCGGTGGTTTCATTGAAGAGCCGATGGAAAATCCAGAATTGGGCCGCATTGGCGCACAGACCGCGAAGCAAGTTATTTTGCAGCGCGTACGTGAAGCTGAGCGCCAATTGGTTGTGGATCGTTTTATTGACCGTAAAGGTGAATTAATTACCGGCACGGTCAAGCGCATTGAGCGCGGCAATGTTTATGTCGATATGGGTGAAAACGCCGAAGCGATGATCCCGAAAGAACGCACGATACCGCGTGAGTCCATTCGCGTTGGTGATCGCATTCGTGGCCTGCTTTATGACATTCGCGCCGAGATTCGCGGCCCGCAGCTGTTTGTTTCGCGCACTGCGCCAGAATTTATGATTGAGCTATTTCGCTTAGAAGTGCCGGAAGTGGGCCAAGGCTTAGTCGAAATTAAAGGCTGCGCACGGGACGCCGGTGATCGCGCAAAAATGGCGGTGCGGGCGAAAGATCAACGTACCGATCCTATTGGTGCCTGCATTGGCATGCGTGGCGCGCGGGTGCAAGCGGTTACTAATGAATTGAACGGTGAACGCGTCGATATCGTACTTTGGAACGACAATGCGGCGCAGTTTGTGATCAATGCAATGGCGCCGGCTGAGGTGCAGTCGATTATTCAGGATGAAGAAAATCATTCGATGGATATTGCAGTCGCCGAAGACAAGCTGTCGCAAGCCATTGGCCGTGGTGGTCAAAACGTGCGCTTGGCAAGCAAGCTGACCGGTTGGGCACTCAATGTGATGACCCAGGCGCAAGCCCAATCCAAGAGCGAAACCGAATCGAACGCGACCCGTGCGATGTTCATTGAGCGCCTGGATATTGACGAAGAAATTGCCAATATCCTGGTGCAGGAAGGTTTCTCGACTGTGGAAGAAGTTGCCTACGTGCCTGCTAGTGAACTGCTTGGCGTGGAGGAGTTTGACGAGGCTTTGGTTGAAGAATTGCGTGCGCGTGCACGCGATTCGCTGCTTAACCAACTGATTGCCCAAGAAGAGGCGGTGGACGGCAATCCGTCCGAGGACTTGCTCGGCTTAGAAGGAATGGATCAAGACACTGCTTTCGCACTCGCCGCGAAAGGCGTTAAGAACAAAGAAGAGCTGGCAGAACTTGCAACCGACGAGCTGATGGAGTTGGTTGAAATGTCAGCAGAGCAAGCGGCGGCATTCATTATGTCGGCGCGTGCTGAGTAGATTTGCATTTGAAAAATGATTACGAAAATTTGAGTTTAAGACTCACCAATGTATTGAGATTCGCCAGGAGCACACCATGGCCGGCATGACCGTTCAACAACTCGCGCAATTGCTCAACCTTCCGGTTGAACGTTTGCTTGTACAATTTAAAGATGCAGGGCTGAAGCCATCTTCGGCAAGTTCCGAGGTGAATCCTGCGGAAAAGGTCAAGCTGTTGGAGTTTTTGCGCACCGCGCACGGCAAAGCGAGTACTGGCAGTGATGTCAGTGCGCCTGCGCAAATTACCCTGAAGCGCAAAACCGTCAATGAGTTGCCGGTTTCCCCCGGTGGCGGTGGCAAAACCTTGCATAGCAACAAGACGGTCAGCGTCGAGGTGCGCCAAAAGCGCACTTACGTCCAGCGTGCAGCGGTAGTCGACGCGAATACTGAGCATGATCTGGAGCGCGCAGATGCGATTCGCAAGTTGGGCGAATCGAAATTGCGTGCGGAATCAGAGCAAATGATTCGCCGCGATCAAGACGCGCGACGCATTTCTGAGGAAGCCAAGAAGTTGATTGAAGACAATCGTCGTCGCGGTATCTATGTAGAAGTAGTTGTTAAGCCGACCGAGATCGTTGCAGCAGCTGGTGTGGACGTGAAAGCACCGGAAGCGCCTCCAGTGTCGGTGGCCGAAGTGCGCGCCACCTTACCCGTGCAAGCGCAAGAAAACGCAGCGGCGAGTCCAGTTGCTGGCAACCCGAACGCTGCCGCCGAGCGTGCTGCCCCGACTGAGCGTGTTGACGTGCAACCTAGGCCGAGTTACCCGCCGCGTACAGCGCCAGCCGGTGGTTATCCACCACGCACGGGTGCGCCAGCCGGTGGTTATCCACCACGCACGGGTGCGCCAGCCGGTGGCTATCCGCCACGCACGGGTGCGCCAGCGGGCGGTTATCCACCACGCACGGGTGCGCCAGCGGGCGGTTATCCACCACGCACAGGTGCGCCAGCGGGCGGTTATCCGCCCCGCACGGGTGCGCCAGCGGGTGGTTATCCGCCGCGTAGTGCGCCACCAGCAGGTGGATATACGCCGCGCACCGGCGCACCGGGCGCTGCGCCCGTACCCGGCGCCCCGCGTAATTTAGGGCCAAATTCCGCGCCGGTGAATGAGCGCAAAAATAATTACGGTAAAAACGCACCGAAGGGTAAAGCCGCAGGCGCAGCGCCGGCTCGAGGTCGGGACGATAACGGCACGCCGAGTTACGACTTAGGCCAGCTGCATTTAGCGGACGGCGCAACGCGTCGGCCTAAGCGCCGCGCAAAAGGGCCGCGTGATTTGGTCCGCGGTGCGCAAAATGCCGCTACCGGACCGCATGCGTTCTCGAAACCAACGGCACCCGTGACACGCGATGTAGCTGTAGGCGAATCAATTCAGGTCGGCGAACTAGCCAGTTTGCTGGCGGTCAAAACCGGCGAAGTGATTAAGTCATTAATGAAAATGGGTGTGATGGCAACGATCAATCAAATTATTGATCACGACACTGCATCCTTGGTTGCTGAAGAGTTGGGCCACGTGGTGACTCGTGCCCTAGATACCGATGTGGAAACCACCTTGATCGCGGCGCAATCGGATGAAGTGACCGAGCCACGTCCGCCAGTCGTCACCATCATGGGCCACGTTGATCACGGTAAAACCAGCCTGCTCGATTACATTCGCCGCACCAAAGTCGCCTCCGGTGAAGCGGGTGGCATCACCCAGCATATCGGCGCTTATCACGTCACCACGCCGAAGGGCGTCATTACCTTCTTAGATACTCCAGGCCACGCTGCGTTTACTTCGATGCGTGCCCGTGGTGCGAAGTTGACCGACATTATTGTGCTAGTTGTCGCTGCCGACGATGGCGTGATGCCGCAAACGATTGAAGCGATCAAACATGCGAAAGCCGCAGGCGTGCCGTTGATTGTTGCGGTTAATAAAATGGATAAAGCCGACGCTGATCCAGAACGCGTCAAACAAGGTTTATTGCAACATGAAGTGGTGCCGGAAGAATTCGGCGGCGATGTGCAGTTCATTCCTTTGAGTGCCAAAACCGGCATGGGGGTAGACACGCTGCTGGAAAATATTTCGGTGCAGGCCGAGGTGATGGAATTGCGCGCCGCAACTTTGGGCCGTGCACGCGGCACCGTGGTGGAATCCTCACTCGACAAAGGGCGCGGAACAGTTGCCACGATCTTGGTGCAGTCTGGCACCTTGAAGAAAGGCGATGTCATGCTCTGCGGTACCCAATGGGGCCGCGTACGCGCTATGTTTGACGAAAATGGGCGCCAAATTAGCGAAGCTGGCCCCTCTATTC
>JAYTAO010000123.1:0-4867 GCA_043737435.1 Rhodanobacteraceae bacterium
CTGGAACGGTAACGGTAACTTACACAGGATCGGCGGTTGGCACTTTTAATGGCACATTGAATTGCAGCACTACTGGTAATGCGCAAACTTTCACCTACCCAATCAGTGTCGTAGTTGGCCCTGCTCCAGTAGCTGTTTCGGTGATTCCAGTTCCTACCCTGTCGTTGTTAGGTAGCCTGATGTTGCTGGCTGGCTTCCTAGGTTTGGGCATGTTTATGGCAAATCGCCGCGCATAAGTCATGCTTTCCTAGTCGAGTAAGTTGAGTATTTGAATAAATAAAAAGGCGCTTAGGCGCCTTTTTATTTATCTGTGTGGACAAAGAATTTTTTCGTAGTTCGAGCTGGAGTCGCGAGTTGGGCCAGCTGTTCTTTCAGGGTAGTTCAGGCAAACTTCGCGACCTCGAAAGCCGAAGCTGAAACTGCCATGCAATACGTCTACACCATGAATGGGGTGAGCAAAATCATCCCGCCCAAGCGCGAAATTATTAAAGATATTAGCCTTAGCTTTTTTCCGGGCGCCAAAATTGGCTTGCTGGGTGTCAACGGTTCTGGTAAGTCAACCGTTTTGCGCATCATGGCGGGAGTAGATACCGAGTTTCAGGGCGAAGCGCGGGCGCAGGCAGGCATACGCATCGGCTATCTGCCGCAGGAGCCGGTGTTGAACGACGCCCATACCGTGCGCGAAGAGGTGATGCAGGCATTGGGAAGCGTGACCAACGCGCAAGCTCGCTTAGATGAAGTGTATGCAGCCTACGCCGAGCCAGACGCTGATTTTGACGCCTTAGCAGCCGAGCAGGCCAGTCTTGAGGCATTAATTGCTGCGGGCGATGGCCACAATATGGAGCGCCAGTTAGAAGTTGCCGCTGATGCGCTGCGTTTGCCGGCATGGGATCAGCCCATCAAAGTTCTGTCTGGTGGAGAAAAGCGACGTGTTGCACTTTGCAAATTGTTGCTTGAGCGGCCGGATATGTTGCTGCTGGATGAGCCCACCAACCACTTGGACGCGGAATCCGTGGCTTGGTTAGAAACATTTTTAGCGCGCTTTCCCGGAACGGTCGTCGCCGTTACCCACGACCGCTACTTCCTGGACAACGCCGCCGAATGGATTTTAGAGCTGGATCGTGGCCGCGGGATCCCATGGAAGGGTAACTACACCAGTTGGCTAGAACAAAAAGACGACCGCCTCAAGCGTGAAGATTCCAGCGACAAAGCGCGTCAGAAAGCGATTTCCGCAGAGCTAGAATGGGTGCGCAAAAACCCGAAAGGGCGGCAAACTAAAAGCAAAGCCCGTTTGGCCCGGTTTGAGGAGCTCAATAGTCAAGAATTTCAGTCCCGAAATGAAACGCAAGATCTCTACATACCACCCGGTGATCGTTTAGGCGACTCGGTGATTGAATTTAAGAACGTCAGCAAGGGTTTTGGCGATCGTTTACTGATTGATAACTTGAGCTTTATTATTCCGGCAGGCGCAATTGTCGGGGTTTTGGGGCCAAACGGCGCGGGTAAGTCGACGTTTATGAAGATGGTGTTGGGCACTGAAAAGCCTGATTCCGGCGAGATTAAAATCGGGCACACTGTCAAGCTGGCAGCGGTGGACCAATCGCGTCAATCGCTCAACGACAACAACACCGTTTGGCAGGAAGTTTCTGGCGGCTCTGACATCATCACCATTGGCAAGTATGAATTGCAAAGTCGCGCCTATATTGGCCGCTTTAATTTCAAAGGTGGCGACCAGCAAAAATTGGTCGGTTCGCTCTCGGGTGGCGAGCGAGGACGTCTGCACCTCGCGAAAACTTTAATGAGCGGTGGTAACGTTTTGCTCCTTGATGAGCCATCGAACGATTTGGATGTCGAGACGTTACGTGCGTTGGAAGAAGGATTGTTGGCCTTCCCCGGAGCTGCGATTGTCGTTTCGCACGATCGCTGGTTCCTGGATCGTATCGCCACGCATATTTTGGCTTTTGAAGGCAATTCGCAGGCGGTGTTTATGGTTGGCAACTACCATGAGTACGAGGAAGATCGAAAACGTCGCTTGGGTGAGGAAGCTGCCCAGCCGCATCGAATTAAGTTTAAACCTCTTGCTCGCTGAGGCATAGATTTGTAACGGGAACTAATTTTCTATGTTGTTGATTGCTTGTTGGAACTGGCATTTATAACACCGCGCCTGAACGAGTCCTCTGCGACTAGAATTCTTGCCTCTTGAGTGCAAGTGCTAAAACTAGGTATGCTTAAGGGCTAAATTGCTCGACCTGATTTATGGTCGATATTCTGATTCTATTTTGGAGGATTCACACATCGCTGCCCCACCAGAGCGCCAGACCCGGCGCAACGAAGATATTCGAGTTCCTTACGTTCGTCTCATTGACGAAACCGGTGAAAATGTTGGTGTCGTACCGCGTCTAGACGCGCAGCGACGGGCGCGGGAGCTGGAGCTGGATCTGGTAGAAATTGTGCCTAACAGCGATCCGCCGGTCTGTCGCATTATGGACTTCGGCAAATATCGTTTTGAGCTGCAAAAGAAGGCGCATGATGCGAAAAAGCGTCAGAAGCAGACCGAAATCAAAGAAATGAAGTTTCGACCTGGCACGGATGATGGCGATTTTTTTGTCAAAATCAAACAAATTAGAAAGTTTTTGGCGGAAGGCGACAAAGTCAAAATCAATTTGCGATTCAAAGGACGTGAAATGGCGCACTTGGAACTGGGTGATGCCATGTTGACGCGTATTGGTGAAGAGCTAAAAGAAGACGCGCTAATTGAACAAAGAAGTAAAATTGAAGGCCGCATCATGAGCATGATGTTAGGTCCGAAAAAAGCGAAGTAGCATCAGATAAGTTGCGCTTCGGGCCGCAGACAAACAAGTCGAATAGGTATGTTTGACTGCGGTTTAACAAACAAACTGGGCTATAGCTGTAAAGCAAATGGCCCGGCTTGATTCGCACCACTAAGTTCCAAAAGCGCACTTCGCGGCATCGAAGTGAACACTCGGTGGGGTTTTAAAATAAAAGGAGAATCCTATGCCAAAGATCAAAACGAACAGAGCGGCAGCGAAGCGCTTTCGCAAAACCGGTAGCGGCAAGTTCAAATGCGGCCACGCATTTAGAAGCCATATCTTGACCAAGAAGTCGACCAAACGAAAACGTAATCTGCGTGGGCCAAATATGGTTCGTGCCGAAGACGCAGGACGTATTGCTCGTATGTTGCCGTACGCCTAAGCGCGCGCCAGCTTAACTTTTGACTTCTTTCAAGGATTATTAATCTATGGCACGCGTAAAAAGGGGCGTCACTGCCCGCCGCCGACACAAAAAAATTATTTCCCGAGCGAAAGGCTATTTCAACGCCCGCCGCAAGGTATTCCGAGTTGCTAAGCAAGCCGTCACTAAAGCGCTGCAATATGCATATATCGGTCGTAAACAGAAGAAGCGTGATTATCGCAGCTTGTGGATCGTTCGTATCAACGCCGGTGCGCGTCTGTGCGGAATGAGCTACAGCCGTATGATGAACGGTCTGAAGAAGGCAGGAATCTTGCTTGATCGCAAAGTGCTCGCTGATTTAGCGGTACATGACATGGCGGCATTTGCGACACTTGCTGAGGCCGCGAAAAAGGCTGGCGCAAGCACAGCTCAAGCCGTCAGCGCGTAATTGCTGACACAAACTTGGCGCGGTGCACGTGAGCGCTAAAGTTTTATGTAATGGGGAGGCTTAATCGCTTCCCCATTTTTTTGCAGCAGACCCAAGCTCTGTTGCTAACCGGATTTTTGCAAAATCCATTATTTAGCACTAACTATTGCACGACACAGCTTCGCTTACGAGACCGCCAAATGAGCGCTTTAGACACAATTTTAAATGATGGACTTGTACGAGTTAGCGACGCTCAAGACGGTGCAGAGCTTGAGCAAGTACGGCTCGATTGGCTAGGCAAAAAGGGTGTCATCACCGAGCAAATGAAGCAACTGGCTGGCTTGGATGCTGAGGCGAAAAAGACGTTCGGGGCGCAGATCAATCGCGTCAAGGAAATCTTGCAATCCGCCTTGGCTGAGAAAAAGACGTTGTTGGACGCGGCGTTGCTTACCGCCAAGCTTAGTACCGAGACCATTGACGTCACTTTGCCAGGGCGAAACACGAATGCCGGCAACTTGCATCCCATTACCCGCGCGCTGGAACGCATGACGGCGATTTTCCAATCGATGGGTTTTGAGATGGCTGAAGGGCCGGAAATTGAGGACGATTTTCATAACTTCGAAGCACTGAACTTCCCGCCACATCACCCGGCGCGCACCATGCACGACACGTTTTATTTTGATGATGCAAGGCTGCTGCGCACGCATACTAGTCCAGTTCAAATTCGTGCCATGCGGGCACTTAAAGCCCAAGGTGGTTTGCCGCCGATCAAAATTATCGCAGCGGGCAAGGTATACCGAAGCGATTCAGATCAAACGCATTCACCGATGTTCCATCAGCTAGAAGGCCTTTACGTTGCCGAGAAAGTCAGTTTTAGCGATTTAAAAGGCATGCTGACCTACTTCGTGCGCGCATTTTTCGAGCGCGATTTTGAAATGCGCTTTCGGCCCAGCTATTTTCCCTTTACCGAGCCCTCCGCCGAAGTTGATATTGCCTGGGAACGTGACGGTAAAACCAGCTGGTTAGAAGTGCTGGGATGCGGCATGGTGCATCCGAATGTTTTAATGGCGGGTGGCATAGATCCAGAACGTTATTCGGGTTTTGCGTTTGGCCTAGGCGTCGAACGTTTCACTATGTTGCGTTATGGCGTCAACGATTTACGCGCGTTCTTTGAAAACGATGTGCGTTTTCTCAGCCAATTCCGCTAACTCAATCCGGAGCTAAAAACATGAAAATTTCTGAACTCTG
>JAYTAO010000124.1:0-4866 GCA_043737435.1 Rhodanobacteraceae bacterium
CTTCTGGTTTAAATTTCATATTTTGTCCAAATTAATTAAAAAAGTATTTAATGATGTTACTAAGTGTTGTAATAATGAGCAGTCATTGGTCAAAATTAAAATTTGCATCATAATTCAAATGGGAAGAAATTTTTTTCAACTGCCAGCAAAGTTTGTGATGCTGGGAATTTCTTAATGACGTAAAGGCGCCAATACTTTTTTAGATAAAAAAGTTTTAATCCTTAAGCGCATAAATTCCCGGCAAATTACGTCCAAGCTCCCGATAGTCCATGCCAAATCCAAAAACGTAGCGATCAGGAACTTCCAGGCCAATATAGTCAGCCTTCAATCCGGGTACACGTCGATCGTGGCGCTTAATGGTTAGCACGGCGATTTTTACGTCGCGTGCGCCTTCATCAAAACAATAGCGCCGCAATTCCTCTAAGGTATAGCCCTCGTCCAAAATATCGTCGACCAAAATCACAACGCGGTTTTGCAGTTTGCAGCGCGGCTTTGCGATCCAATGCAGGCTGCCGCCTTCGACTGCACCCCGATAGCGCGTGGCATGCGCATAATCGAAAATGAGATCTAGATCGATCCTAGGCGCTAAGCAGCCACCGATCAGCAAACCGCCGGTCAAAATCGTCATGTAAATCGGGCGCTCGCCAGCTAAGTCAGCGGTGATCTCGCCCGCCATGCGCGTCATCGCCGCATCAATGGCGGGCCAAGCAAAAATAAGCTCGCGATCCGTGGGAATGGTGATGCCTTGATCGCTCATGCTTTTTCCAAATTTTGCGTAAGCGCCAAAGGTAGCACCGGATGCAAAAGTTTTGCTAAGTGCTGTTGCATGGCGACAAATTTTGCGCTGTCAACGATGCGTTTCGCGCGCGCGACTCGACTGGCGCGCAAGGTTTTCAGCAACGCGCGCTTTGCCGGTTTGCCGATCGCGACCAGCGCCATAACTTCGGCCGTAGCCTGCGCCGAACAAACCAGAATCAAATCGCACCCGGCTTGGTAGTGGCGGACGATGCGATCTTTTAGCGAGCCCACGTTCGCGCCGCCCGCCATTCCCACATCATCAGAAAAAATGACGCCGCAAAATTCTAGCTGCCCGCGCAACACCGTTTTTAGCCAATATTTTGAATAGCCCGCTGCTTCAAGATCGACTTTGGGGTAACTGACGTGTGCGGTCATAATCGCTTTGGCCCCGGCTAAAACGCCCGCGGCAAACGGCAATAAGTCCGTGGCGAAAATTTCCGGCGCACAGCGCGCATCCACCGCTAAATCAAAATGTGTGTCGGCTTTGACCGTGCCATGTCCGGGGAAATGCTTGAGCGTCGCGGCCATGCCCTGCGCCTGCAAGGTTGCGGCGTAAAGCATGCTGAGTTCCGCACACACTTCTGGCTTCTCCGAAAAAGCACGATCAGCAATCGCCAAATTGCCGCGCTTAAGATCGGCTACCGGCGCAAAACTTAGATCGATACCCGTGCTTAAAATGTCGATGGCCATCAGCGTAGCGTGTGAGACGCACGCACGCCGCGCCGCACCCGGCTTAAGTGCGTACAGTGCGCCGATGTGCGCCAGTGCCGGCAAGTCTACAAAGCCTTCGCGAAAACGCTGAACCCGGCCACCTTCTTGATCGACACAGATAATCAAATTTTTGCGTATCGCGCGAATGGCGGTGACCAACTCAATCAGCTGGACGCGGCTTGCAAAATTGCGGGTAAACAAAATCACGCCTGCAACGTCTTTACGCGCTAACCAATTCGTCTCGCTTGGCAGCAATTGCGGGCCGGCAAGCCCTATCACTAAACTCATACGGCGCTCCTTTAGCTTGCGGCCTTTTGCCAACGGCAATAGGGCTCAATGACCAAGTTTGAGTTGTAATAGCGCGCCTCGTCGGTGACTTCGATGCCGAGCCATGCCGGTCGCCCAAATACTTGATCCACAGATTTCAACTCAATTTCGGCAACGATCAAACCCAAATTATCGCCGTCAAATTCATCGATCTCGAAAGTGAGCGGAGCGCCGTTTTGATCCATGTGCCGCACGTAGTGACGAGTTTTAATAATCGCCGCACCTTCGCCAAACTGACGCAAAAGCGTTTCGCCATCAGGAATTGGCACGGGATACTCAAATTCTTGGCGCATGACGCCCAACTCGCGGCTTTTAATATTCAAAAAAGCCGAATTTTCAGCAACGCGCACGCGCACAGAGCAATGCGTGCCCCCCAAATAACCCTGCGCCATTTTTACCGACTTCTCAACTAGGGCACGCCAGTCATCATTGACGACTAAGAATTTTCGTTCAATCTCAATGGCCATTATGCGCGCTCAAACAGTGCCATCGACTCGACGTGGCTGGTGTGCGTAAACATATCCATAATGCCTGCGGCTTTGAGCTTAAACCCATGCGTGTGGACCAGAGTTTCGCTATCCCGGGCCAATGTCGCCGGGTTGCAAGAGACATACACAACTCGCTGCACGCTGGCACTTGGCAAATACTTCAAAACGCCCTCGGCACCCGCGCGCGGCGGATCTAGCAAGATTTTGTCGTAATTCGCGCGCGCCCAGTTGCTTTCGGATTGATCCAAAAACAAATCCGCTACGGCGTAGTCCACGTTGGCTAAAAGCCCATGCGCCTGCGCGTTTTCACGCGCACGCGCCACCAAACCAGCATCACCTTCAACGCCGGTTACTAATGCACCGGAGCGGGCGAGCGGCAAGGTAAAATTTCCCAGTCCACAAAATAAATCGAGCACCCGTTCGCCCGCACTGGGTGCCAGTAAGCTCAGCGCTTGCTGCACCATTTTTCGATTGAGGCCAAAGTTGACCTGGGTAAAATCGAGCGGCCGATAGTTCACGCGCAGGTCAAACTCGGGCAAGGTGTAATGCAATCCAGCACTCGCGTCATTTAATGGGTAGATGCTGTCGTTGCCTTTGGGCTGTAGCCACATTTGGAAATCGTGCAGCGCGCCAAATACCACCAACTTTTCGACATCAGTGGCGGTCAGCGGCATCAAGTTGCGAAACACCAGCGCCGCAGATTCCTCCGCAATCGCAACTTCAATCTGGGCGATGTGGCGGCGTACGCTCAAGCTTTCCACCAAGCGCGCCAAATCTGCAATGCGATCGCCGAATTTTGGGTGCGCAGTTTCACAGCGGCGCAAGTCCGCGACGAAGCGGCCGTCAAGCTCGCGAAAACCGACCAGCACTTTGCCTTTTTTGGCGACGTCTTTAACGCTCAAGCGCGCCTTGCGTCGGTAGCCAAACT
This sequence comes from Rhodanobacteraceae bacterium, assembly GCA_043737435.1. Taxonomy (GTDB): domain Bacteria; phylum Pseudomonadota; class Gammaproteobacteria; order Xanthomonadales; family SZUA-5; genus JANNYA01. The sequence continues at coordinate 3,253 of JAYTAO010000124.1, forward strand.
CGGCATCAAAAAGCGGCGCAAGCAGGCGTTCGGGTTCGGTTCGGCCAATTTTCTTAAGATCTTGCAGCAACATATTTTGCTTGAACGCGAGTTGCCCAGCCTGGGAAAAATGCTGCAGGCTACAGCCCGCGCAGCCACCGAAATGCTCGCATTTTGGCTGCACGCGTTCCGGACTGGCGCGCAAAATTTCGGTTGCTACACCATGATCGAAGCTTTTTCCATGGTGCAGATGTTCACCGCGTACCCGCTCACCCGGCAGGGCACCACCGATAAAAGCGACTTTATCGTTCAAGCGCCCAACACCTCGCGCATCGTGGCTAAGGTCATCTATGTCTATTTCAAACGCTGGCAAGGCAAATCCTTAAGGCACGGCGGCGTGGAAAAAATTTTAGCGCTCAAGTATCGCCTAAGCTAGCGGTTTTAGTCGAAACTTAACCCCTCAGACTAGTGACTCATTCAATGTCCAACAGCCCAATTCGCCTTCTCGCGGTCGATGATGTCGCGATGAATTTGACCATGCTCAGCGAATTGTTGGGATCCGCTGGGTTTGCCCTTGATACCGCTTCTACCGCTGGCGCCGGTTTAGCGCTGGCCTGCAAAAATCGCTACGCGCTTTTGCTCCTTGATATCCAACTGCCGGATTTCAACGGTGATGAGCTGCTACAGCAGCTGCGCGCGAATTCTGCGGCCAGTTCCTCTACCAGCCCAGCATTTGCATTGACGGGTGAGCTGAATGCAGCGCTTAGCGCAAGCCTGTTGCAGTCAGGGTTTGCGCAAGTATTTGCCAAGCCCTGGTCCGCCAGCGTAGTTATTGCTGCGGTGCGGCGGGCGACGGGTGCGGGCGTTGTGGCAGCTGCAGTGCCCGAACAAAGCGCGTTCGGTGGCGCGTTATTTGATCTTGCCCAAGCGCTAAAAACCACCGGCGGTGATAATAAGTTGATGCTGAAGCTACGCGGGATGTTGATCACGGAGCTGATCAACAAAGGTCCTTTACTGCGAACCGCCTTTGAGCAGGGCGATTTGCAGGAATTAAGCGAGCAGCGTCACAAATTGGCGGGTGCCGCTGGCTTCACCGGTGCAGTTGCATTAGCTGCGGCGTTGGATCAGTTGAAAGCACAGCCCAGTGAAGTATCAATCTTCGCCGTGGAGGCCGCAATTTCCGCCATTATTGCCGGGTCAAAGTAGGCGTTTTAGGAAACCAAGGAATCAGCGCGCTAGTTGTCCGCTGATAATTTCGGTAATCCTCGCCGCGTGAGCGTATCGATTGCGCTTCCACAAACGGAATACCGGTCACCCAGCAAAGCGTCACTAGCATGGTGATTGGCCCAATCAGCGCCCAGGCTGCCCCCGCTGCACCGACGGCAAAGCAGCAGTAGCTAAACCAGTGTAGCCATTCAAAAAAATAATTGGGGTGACGCGAATATCGCCAAAGTCCACTACGGCAAGTTTTACCGCGGTTTGCCGAATTTTTACGGAAGTTAGCTAACTGGGCGTCACTGATCGATTCACCGCCGATACTGACAAACCATACCGCGATGCCTGTCCAAATCCATGTTGTAAAGCCAGCGCTAGGATTTTGTGTGGCGATGTGAAAAGGCACGGAAAATAACAATA
>JAYTAO010000125.1:0-4860 GCA_043737435.1 Rhodanobacteraceae bacterium
CTGCATTTTGGATTGACCTGAAGAAAACGTGAATGTTCAGCTAAGTTCGAAAGCAAAAACAACACGTCCCCGTTATCCAGCGGCGCGTAGTCAGCCATGGAATTGTAAGGAAACATTTGATCCGAAATCGCAGCGATCACGCCACGGGTATGGTTTGCGACTAAGTCACGCGCTGGCTTCGCATAGCTAGGCGCGCTTAGGGGAGTAGGTGTGCTCATCGAATTTTAGTCCGCGAAAATCTGGTGATAAATCATTATGAGCCAATGCTTAGTGAACTTAAGTACGCCGACGCACCAAAAATTTGGCGCGCCGACCACCGGCTCGCACTAGCCAACGAGAGAAGATCCATCCGCACGCAGTTGCGCCTCTACTACCGCAAGTGCGGCCATATTGACCACACGCCTGACTGTTGCGGATGGCGTCAATACGTACGCGGGCTTTGCGGCCCCCATCAATATCGGCCCGATCTCTACCCCATCGGTTAAAACGCGCACCAGGTTAAAGGTGATATTGGCCGCGTCAATATTCGGGAAAACAAATAAATTAGCTGCACCCCGAAGCTTGGAGTCTGGAAATATGCGATTGCGTAAGGCTTCGTCAAGGGCTGCATCAGCATGCATTTCGCCATCCACTTCAAGCTCCGGCGAACGCGTATTGAGCAACGCTAAAGCCTGGCGCATCTTGCGGGCGCTGGCATTTTCATGCGTGCCAAAATTACTGTGCGATAGCAATGCTACCTTAGGTTTCACGCCAAAAACGCGCAAGCGCGCTGCCGCCATCAAGGTGGCATCGGCAATTTGTGCTGCGTTTGGCTCATTGCCGACATAGGTGTCGGTGAAGAAATACACACCTTTATCGCAGGCAACTGCGCTTAGCGCCGCATAGCCTTCGCAACCCGGCTCTAAGCCAATAATGTCCTGCACATATTTCAACTGATTTAAATAGCGTCCAACAACGCCGCAAATCATCGCATCCGCTTCGCCACGATCCAGCATCACCGCAGCGATTGCCGTTGAACGCGACCGTACAATCGCTTTGGCGTTCGCCTGAGTAATGCCTTTGCGCTTCATTTTGTCGTGGTAATGCATCGCGTAATCGTTATGGCGCGGATCTGAGTCGATGTTGGTCAACTCAAAATGCTCACCCGCTTTAATCCACAGCCCCGCCCGTTCACAGCGGCTAGTAATCACTTGCGGGCGACCAATCAAGATCGGGCGACACAGCCCTTCTTCAATCAACGCTTGCACCGCACGCAATACAGTTTCGTCTTCACCTTCGGCAAACACCACGCGTTTTGGATTCGCGCGCGCACGATCAAACACCGGCTTCATCATCAAGCCGGTGCGGAATACAAACTGATTTAACTTTTCCACGTAGCCGTCCATATCGACAATGGGGCGCATGGCAACACCCGATTCCATTGCCGCCTTTGCGACCGCCGGTGCCAAGCGGGTTAATAAACGCGGGTCGAACGGGGGTGGAATCAAATATTCCGGACCAAAACTGGGTGCAGCACCAGCATAAGCACGGGCGGCGATATCCGACACGCTTTCATGCGCCAATTGCGCGATGGTATGCACGCAGGCAACTTTCATCGCCTCGGTAATCCGCGTGGCGCCAACGTCCAGTGCGCCCCGGAAGATGTAGGGAAAACACAGTGCGTTATTGATCTGGTTCGGATAATCCGAACGCCCGGTCGCGATAATGCAGTCTGGCCGCACGCGTTTAGCATCTTCGGGCAATATTTCTGGGTTGGGATTAGCCAAGGCAAAAATAATGGGTTTATCCGCCATCGTTGCAACCATTTCGGGCTTCAATACGCCCGCCGCAGAAAGTCCTAAAAATACGTCTGCGCCTTTGACCACGTCTGCTAGCACGCGCGCATCGGTTACTCGCGCATAGCGGGACTTATTCGGATCCATTTCTGCAGCGCGCCCGACGTAAACCACGCCGAGGCGATCACAAACCGTTATGTTTTCGTGTTTTGCGCCAATTTGTACCAGCATGTCCAGGCAGGCAATGCCCGCAGCACCCGCACCACTAACTGCAAATTTGACCTCGGACATTTTTTTGCCGACGCATTCCAGAGCGTTTTTCATACCGGCACCAACAATAATCGCGGTGCCGTGTTGGTCGTCGTGGAAAACCGGAATTTTCATCCGCTCACGCAGTTTTTGTTCTACATAAAAGCATTCCGGCGCTTTGATGTCTTCCAAATTAATGCCGCCGAAAGTGGGCTCAAGCGAAGCAATAATGTCGACTAACTTGTCTGGATCAAGCTCGTCGATTTCGATATCAAACACATCAATGCCGGCAAATTTTTGAAACAACATGCCTTTACCTTCCATGACTGGCTTGGCCGCCAACGGCCCAATGGCGCCTAAACCCAAAACCGCAGTACCGTTGGTAATTACCGCGACCAAATTGCCGCGCGCGGTCACTGCACTGGCTTGATTTGGATCCTCGACGATGGCCTCGCAAGCGAACGCGACACCCGGTGAATACGCGAGCGCCAAATCTTGCTGGGTGGTCATCGGCTTGGTGGGTCCGACCTTAATTTTACCAGGCGGATACTGCCGGTGGTATTCCAACGCCTGCGTCTTCAACTTTTCCAGCGCTTTTTGCTTATCGTGTGGGGATTTGTCGGATGCAGTTTTTTCTTGGCTCATGACCAGACCTGTGGGTTTAAAAAAGCAGGGCCGTTGAGGATAGCGTTAAGCGAAAAAAATCGCGCGCGATATTTTTTGCATTTTTTGCAGCCCGCAATCTGAAATAGTATTCAGCTTAGCCAGTTGCTAAAGCGCCCGATGCTCAGTATATTTCTGGCCTCTCGCCGTCCACGCGAGCACTAGTTTGGAGAGGTGGCAGAGTGGTCGAATGTACCTGATTCGAAATCAGGCGAAGGTGTAAGCCTTCCGTGGGTTCGAATCCCACCTTCTCCGCCACCTCAGCAATCAAAGTAGCCGTTCCAGCCGTTATGCACCTCAGCTTTTCCGCTTTCTCTAAGAATGCCGCGACTATTCAAGAAGCCTCACCTCCTCAGAAAGCAAAGTAGCCGCACCAGCCGGTAACCACCTTAACTTTGCCGCTTTCCCTACGAATGCCGCGACTATTCAAGTCGCTTAAAACGACGCGACACTTGGCAGCCGTTTTTCATGGACACAACCGCACTCACTGCAGGTGCGTCTTGCGATATCCGCATCGAAACGCTCAAACACCGCTTTAAATTGCGTTTCAATATTGCTCAGCACAAATTGCTCTTGATAAATCTTATTGCCGCAGTTCGGGCAATACCATCCAAGCGCGTCCAGTTCATGCGCTAGGCGCTTACGTTCGATCACCAGACCAATAGATCCTGGTGCGCGTTGCGGTGAATGCGGCACTTTCGCGGGTAGTAGAAAAATCTCTCCGGCTTTAATTGCAATGTCGCGCGCAAAAGTGTGGACATGGTTGGGCGAAGTTTCGCGAATGCGCAGCACCATCTCCCCCTCTAGCTGATAAAAAAACTCCGGCCCTTCTTCAACGTGATAATCAGTGCGCGAATTGGGCCCACCGACGACCATGCAAATGAAGTCTTGGTTTTGCCAAATCACTTTATTGCCCACCGGCGGTTGCAGAAGATGCCGGTGCTCGGCAATCCAGCTGAGCAGCGAAAAAGGCAAGGCTGGGAACGGCGCCGCGCTCATTTAATTGCCCCCGGTGCTACGACTGAATTGCCGATAGCCGGAGCCGCCACAGGTACCGCGGTCGCAGCATCCAAAACTTCGACGACCATTCCTGGGCGCAGTTTGGACGCGCCCTCCCCGACCACGATATCGGCGTTAGTTAATCCGCTCAGCACTTCAACTTGACCACTGCGGCGCGCACCCAAAACTACGTCCACCCGTTCAACTGCGTGACTCGCCACAATTTTATAAACATACGCTTGCTCAGCTTGCTGCAACACTGCGATTTCGGAAATGACCAGGGCATTTCGCGTTTGTGCCTTCAGTTTCACAGTAAAAAGCATACCCGGCAGCAAAATATACTTGCCGTCGTCCTGCTTTGGGTTTGCGATTTTGGCACGCACCTTTACCGCGCGCGAATTTGCATCAATGCGACTATCCAATGATACGACTTCGCCAGAAAACTCCCGATCAGCAAAGGCCGAGCTGTGCGCAACCACTAAATCACCTACGTGAACCTGCGAAAGTTGATTTTCCGGAATCGAAAAGTCCAATTTGAGCGATGCAATTTCATCCAAAGTGGTGATTGGTGTGCCCGGGGTGACCAAAGCGCCCGGGGAAACCATACGAAATCCGGTAACTCCCGAAAACGGCGCAACAATGACGCGGTCGCTGAGCCGCGCCCGGATTGCTTCACTGCGCGCGCGCGCTTGATCGCGAGTGGCGCCTTGAGTGTCCAATTGCGCACGCGTCACCGTACCTTGTTTGACTACTGCGCTGAGGCGGTCATATTGCCGTTCGGCGTCGACGAATGCGGCTTGCGCTTCCTTCAGTGCGGCGACTTCCGCCCGGCCGGTTAACTCGACCAACACATCCCCAGCATTCACGGTCGCGTTGTCGGAGAAGTTAATGCGGGCAACGGTTTCGGTAACTTTCGCGCTCAACGTAATTGACTCGTTCGCGGCAGTTGTCCCGAGCGCAGCTATTTCATCCACCCAACTTTGTTGGCTTAACGGCGCACGAAATACTTGAACGGGAGGGCTAACAGCAGAGCCGACCGCGTTGGGCGCATTTGTTCGAGCCGCATTAGGTGACTCAGAACGCCCACAAGCGACCAGCGCTGCCAGTACAAAAGATAACGTGTAGTGCTTACGCAAAGATGTTTCCATAGCGCCCAGTTTACGCAAACAGTCGC
>JAYTAO010000126.1:0-1886 GCA_043737435.1 Rhodanobacteraceae bacterium
TTCGGCAATTTGCGCGCTCATATCTTGGCTTTGTGCTGCGGGTGGTGCAATAACACCTTGACTAGGCCGCGCATGTTTAACATCAAGCAAATGCGCTTCCTCCAACAGCACCAGATAAAGTGGCAATACCCGCCGCGCTTCGAGCGCGGGCACGCTGCTGGCAGAATAAAGATTGGCGACGGAGTCGGAGGCGACGGGGCATATCGTTAGATTGACCAGAGTGAAATGACCGTTGGTTTTGACGCGCAAATTTGGCACTCGCACGCGCTCTTTTGCGGACGCGGCCCGATGTAAACAGGTGGTCAATTCCGAGCGCAGCCCTTCGCGCGCCATTTTCAAAATATTATTGATGCCCGCATCCCCAGGTGCCGGCTCCAAATACATACCCGTGCGGCCGTGCAGATAAAGGATGTCGCCATAGCTATTGACCAGTGCTGCTACCGGAGCCAGCTGCGACAGCAAAGTTTGCTCGGTAAGCTCGCGCAAAGATTGCTTGGCCCCGAGCATTTGTTTGCCAACGTTTTGCCCGAAGCCGTCGGCTTGAGTGTGCGATTGTGTGCGGCTAGGCGGCAAAAACCGCACCAACGCCGCGCGTTTAGCACTTGGAAAGTCTTCGTTGCGCTGATACAGCTTAGACTTACGATCCAATATCACAAATAAGTCGCTGCTGTCACCGATGGTTTCGGAGGTGCCTAAAAACAACGTACCGCCGGGATTAAGCGCGTAATGGAACAGTGCAATCAACTTTTTCTGCAGCTCTGCGCCCAGATAAATCAACATATTGCGGCAGGAAATCAAATCCATTTTGGAGAATGGTGGATTTTTGATCAGGCTGTGCTCAGAAAAAATCAGCATATCGCGGATCGTCTTATTGACCCGGTAACTTGCGCCATCAGGCTCGGCCGTGAAAAACCGCGCTAGACGCTCTGGTGATAAATCGCCGATGATGCTGGCCGGGAACAAGCCGGTGCGGGCGGAGGCAATCGCACGGTTATCGATATCGGTGGCAAACACCTGCACGGAAAAATTCTGTTTAAATTTTTCCATTTGCTCTTGCAGCAAGATGGCAATCGAATAGGCTTCCTCGCCGGTCGAGCAGCCGGTGCACCAAACGCGAATCGTCGAATTCGGTTTTTTACCCTTAAAAAGCGTGGGGATAGCTTGCTGCTCTAAGGCCGCAAAACTTTCTGGATCGCGAAAAAAACAAGTGACGCCAATTAGTAAATCACGAAACAGGGCCTCAACTTCGGGCGGCGTTTGCTGCAAAAATTTGACGTAATCCTCAATAACAATGATCTGATGTACCGCCATGCGTCGCTCAATGCGTCGACAAATTGTGCTGGGCTTGTACTGGGAAAAGTCGTGCCCGGTGTGCGTACGCAGCAAGATAAAAATCTTTTTCAGGGCATTTTCACTTTGCGGTGCTGAACTCGAAATCGCGCGGTGGGGCTTGCCAAACGCGTGGCTGAAATAGCTAATCAATTGCGCCGGCATATCCCCGGGCGCTAGCATAAAATCCACTAAGCCGGTGGCTGCCGCGCTCAGCGGCATGCCGTCAAAAGCGCAGGAATCCGGCGTTTGCGCCATCACCATGCCGCCCTCGCCTTTGATCGCGCGCAGGCCTAAAGTGCCATCGCTGCCCGTGCCGGAGAGCACGATGCCAATCGCGCGCTCACGCTGATCTTGCGCAAGTGAGCGAAATAAATAATCGATCGGCAACCTAAATCCGCGCGCTGCGGCTGGCTCCAACAGCTGCAGCGTGCCATTGAGAACCGCCATGTCCTTATTCGGCGGAATAATGTAGGCGCAGTTGATTTGCACCACCATACCGTCTTCAACCTCAAACACCTTCATACGCGTGTTGCGCTGAACCAGCTCGGTCAAAA
>JAYTAO010000127.1:0-1885 GCA_043737435.1 Rhodanobacteraceae bacterium
AGCTTCCCGTTGAGATAGATCAAAATCGCGGCGTTGCGCGGGTCGTCGATAAAATCGTGGGTGCCTAGAGTCACGGGTAGTTCTGCCTTACAAAAATCGAAAGGATACGGCAGCCAGGGAATCCTGTGCGCGTCCCGCAATCTAACAAATGCGGGCTAAATTCGTTCAGTGTTGGGATAAATCTTCGCCAGAGCCGCCATTTCATCAACAAATTTGTATGGCGCGTTATTTGCTTAACTTAGCCATAGTTTTGGGAGCACGCGATGAATTTTGTACTGACGCAAGCACTGCGCGGACTGCGCCGGGATCTAGGCGCCAATTTATTAGTGGTCGCAGTATTGAGTGTGGGCATTGCTAGCGTGATGATTATTTTTAGCTTCGTAAAAGCGATGGTGATAGACGCACCTCCCTTTGCCAACGCCGCAAATGTAGTGAAAATTGGCTACGAGGTGCAAGACAGCACAAATCAACAAACGCCAAGCGGCGCAGATTTGCTTGAGTGGCAACGCGAGCTTGCGCCCTTGGGCAAAGTGGTTGGTATTACCGGTGCAACGGTCAACTTGAGTGACGGCGTGCGCCCAGAGCGATTCGAAGGTGCGTTTCTTTCGGGTGACTTATTCAACCTGCTCGGCGTTGCCCCGGTGTTGGGTCGCACTTTCACAAGCGGCGATTTCGCGGCGGACGCCGCACCAGTGATGATAATTAGCCACACGCTTTGGCAAAATCGCTATAGCGCTGACCCCACAATTTTGAATCGGATGACCCGCGCGAACGGGTCGGCTGCGCAAATTATCGGCGTGATGCCAGAGAATTTTACTTTCCCGAAAAACGAACAGATCTGGCTGGCCCGCGGCCTGCTGAGTAAAACGGCTGACTTGGAAAGTTCCTACGACAGCTTTTTCTTAGCCCACTCCGCTGCCGATTCTGCCTCAGCAATCGCGCACTTAAATGCTTGGCTGCAAAATGCGCGAGGCACCGCGCTAGGCGATGAGGCAATTTTATTACGTAAAACCCAAATGTCTGTTTACACGACAGGGCTTACCTTAGCCGACGCAAATACTAAAAAAGTGCTCGGCATTATGCTGGCAGGTGTGTTGTTGCTGTTGTTAGTGGCGTGCGGTAACGCCGCGTCGGTCATGTTGGTACGTGTACTTTCGCAAAGTGCTGAGCAAACCGTGCAGCTGGCTTTGGGCTCGGGTTTTTGGCGTTTGGCGATGAATATTGTTTTGCAAACTTTGATATTGGCATTGATCAGTGCCGGAATCGCCGCAGCTCTTGCAATTTTTGGTGGACGGTATTTCTTGGCACAGTTAGGTCAAGATGGTTTACCAGCCTACATCCAATTTGCCGGCACGCTCTCAACAACCGCTTGGAGTACGCTGCTTTGCCTAATCGCTGCAATGCTGACACTCATATTGCCGCTGCGTCGTTTAAAGCTGGCAATTCGCCACGGCGTTTTGCATCAATCCGCGCGTGGCGTTGTCGGGCGCACTGCTGGGCAATGGCTTATTGGTTTGCAGGTGGCGCTTTCTTGCGCGGTTTTGGTCAACACTTTTGTAATTATGCGAATCATGCAATCCCTTGAAAATACCAGTTTGGGCATAGAAGAGGCACCCTTATTGACCGGACGCATTGCGCTTTTCGAAACCGCCTATCCAAACGCGGAATCGGTAAGCGATTTCGCTGCATCGTTGCAGCGCCAGTTGCAAGCGATCCCGGGTGTAGCCGCAGCGTCGATTAATTCGGTGTTGCCGGGGGACTTAGGCGATTCCGAACAAATTTTATTTCCCGGCACGGATTCCAATCAAGCAAAAGATGTATTTGCCGGTGCCGTTGATGCACAATTTGCCAACGCGTATGGCGTCAAATTACTGTCCGGGCGATT
>JAYTAO010000128.1:0-4852 GCA_043737435.1 Rhodanobacteraceae bacterium
CATGCACGCGGCCGCGGTCAAACAACCAGATCGCGCTCAATAACGTAAGGCAAGCGCCGGCAAGTACCGAACTTCGCAAGCCTAGATATTTCGCCGCCACTCCCGATTCGAACGCACCCAGCTCATTGCTGGCGGAAACAAAAATGCTGTTGACGCTCAACACCCGGCCGCGAATGTGGTTAGGCGGCACGCTCTGCAGCAAATATTGCCGAACCACGACGCTAATGCCGTCGAACACGCCGCTAAGCGCCAGCGCCAGCATCGACAGCCAAAAACTGGAGCTGAGCGCAAACACCAGCGTTGCGATGCCAAAACCGGTCACCGCGATCAACATATTGCGCCACGGTCTAGTTGTGGGCGAAAACTTCGCCGCCAGCAGCATGGTCAAAACGGCACCGGCACCAGGCGCGGTGCGCAGCCAGCCCAAACCTTCTGGGCCGATGTGCAAAATATCGGTAGCAAACGCCGGCAGCATCGCAACAACGCCGCCAAACAGCACCGCAACCAAATCTAACGAGATCGAATACAGTAAGATTTTTTGCGCGAAAACAAAGCGAAAGCCGGTTTTGATACTAGTCCACATACCTTCCTGATCGGCAAGCTCATCGCGTTCAGCGCGCAAACTGGGCAGGAACAGCGTCAAAATCGCGGTCGCTGCAGTCAAAGCCGCGGTTAGCCAAAGTGTGTTTTGTAAGCCGATCCTCAAATAAGCATAGCCCGCCAATACCGGCGCCGACAGCATGCCGGCCTGCCAAAACGTGCTGGACCAGGCGGCGGAATTGGCTTGGTCTTCAACGCGAACAATCTGCGCGCGCAGACTGGATGCCGCAGGCGAATACAGCCCACGCGCGAAACCGGTGACGGCAACCGATCCATAAATCACCCACAGCGCGTGGCTGGTGGCACCGGTTTGCTGCAGGCTAGGCGCAACTTGCGCCAGCATGCCGGCGGCAAGGGTGATTAAGACCAGCATCACAAACATTTGCGTGCGGCGATTTAAGCGGTCCGCCAAATGCCCGCCGAATAGCGCTAAAGCCATAAACGGCAGCGCTTCCGCCAAACCCAAAAGCCCCAACATCAGCGGATCTTTGGTGATGCGGTACAGCTCATAGCCCAGCACCACTTCCTGCGCCATAAACGCCAGCGTCAATAAAAAACTACCGACTGAGATGCGCACGAAAGCGCCGTTTTTTAGGGCATTAAACATGGATCCTCCGAATACATTCGTGTTTCTCAAAGGCGCGTTCGTCTAAGAAATGCTTTGTTCCAGAGGCGGTTACGGTCGAGTTTTAACAGCGCCAAGCATACGGAAAGCGCATTTGCAGGTTCGCCCGAATATTGCGTTGACAGTGGGTAGGATTGCCACTATTCAGCAAACCCACGCAGCGGCAGCGCAGCATCGTTTCGCTCCAGTCAGTTGCTTGCGGACAACAAGCGGCGTGATTTTCAGTTTGGTGCTAACTTCGCGATTCCAAAACGCGTCACTTCCAAACATCCCAGGCTGCTATAAACCGATTGGGCAAAACGCTGTGCATATTGCTAGCGATGTAATTCGCGCTTATGGCGTTTGAATCGGTTTACGGACTGTGGGAGTGCTTTTTTCCGCAGCCAGTAGGAAAGAATCAACTCGATGGACTAACCTGCGAATGGCCAAGATCCAGCAAAAGCCGGGGCTTTGCTTTGATAATTAGCGTGCTAGGCATTTTGCTGGTCGCGTGGGCCTGGGGCGGTAGTCAAAGAGCTAGAGCAAGTCTTGCAGCACTGACATTTGCCATTGGGTTATTGGCAATCGTCAACGAAATCTCGTGAAGCCGCCCCTACAGGCCTAAAGTTTCCGCATTTTCTAGTACCTTGGGCGCTGCCTAAGCTAAAACAGGGCGCGCCTTGGGCGCTAGAAAAACGCTTCGTCCAAATAAACTTCGGCTTGATTCACGAGCTGGTTGGCAGGCGCACTAGCCCTTCGCTAGGCTAGCGAATTCTTTGCACGCCATGCTCAGACGCCACCCATACAAACCACCGGCAGACGCCCGACGTAGCGGTGTTAAAAGTAACAAACGTTAAAAGAATTACTGAATAAAAACGTGCAGTCGTGCAAGTTCAGCGCAAAAAAAAGCTACCCGAAGGTAGCTTTTCTAAACGGTGCCGGCCGTCTGCGGCCGGCATTAGAACAACTATTAGAAGCTAAACTTCACGCCAATTTGCGCAGCCCAACGGGACTCACCCTTGACATCTTTGCGAATGAAACCCGCAGGTGGTGCCAGGAACTGATACACGTACTTACCGTCTTGTACGCCAGCGAAGCGTGCAATATTGACGTTGTAGGGGAAACTTGCCTCGTCGATATTGCCGTATCTTTTGTTGATTAAATTGCCAAAGTTCATGATGTCCAAATAGATTTGCGGCTGAACTTTGAACACCATCGGCAAATCTTGCGAAATACGTATGTCAATTTGGCTCAACCATGGGGCAACTTTGGCATTACGTTCCGCCACTTGGCCTTGATGTGTACGCAGGTATTCCACACTGTTGATGTAGTTAAAGAATGCGGCCTCTACAGCTGCATCGTTGACAACGCGAGTTGTACCAACAGGCAGAACTCCCGCACCACGGAAGATCGCTTCGCCCGGCTTTGGAATGTAGAACAAATCATTCGTTGCGCCATCACCGTTGGCATCACCAATAAAGCCATAGCTAAATGGACGACCAGAGCGCCCTTCATAGAAAGCGCTGAAGGTAGTTGGTGCGCCGCTGAAAAATTCATGGCGAATACTCATATTGCCGGTAATGCGATCCCGGAAAATGTAGTTAGAACGCGATGAAACGTCGTCATTCGGATCGATAACTAGGCGGTTCGACCAGTTGGAGAACGAAGTCGACGAGGTGCCTGGATTCGAGTCTTCGCCTTCACTGAAAGTGTATGCCAATGCCGCCGACCAATTGTCGGTCATAGGTCGGCTAACGCCTAAAGTGAATATTTCGCTATAACCCTTGGTGCTATTTTTCAGCAATAAAACGTTACCGAAACTTCGATTCCGATTTTGACGGTTAGCCGCGCCAGGCAAGTTTGGATTTAAGAAACCTGTTGCTGAGTTGGTGGACCAATAGCTCAAGCGGCCATCTGGATTGCGGCCAGTGGGTGTACCCAAATTAAGATTCTCATAGAACAGGTTGCTATCGGTTTGCGTCATGATGTATTCGGCGCTTCCGACCAACCCTAACCAGGGCAGTTCGCGTTCAAATGCAATCGAACCTTTCCAAGTCGCCGGTTGATCGAAGTCGGTAGACACTAAGTCGATATTCGGGGTAGGAGGTGTGCCAGCCGGACGCGGCTGATTGTTCGGATCAAATACGAATGGAAAGGTAATAGGAGCTACAGTGGTGCTTGTGATATTAAAACCGCTGGAAAGTAAGCCCGAGTTGCTGAAAGAATTGCTCAACCAAACTGAAGGCGAGCTGCCTGCAAACAGCCCGATGCCGCCACGAAGTTGGGTTTTGACGTCGGAATCGAAGGTGTAATTAAAGCCGGCTCGCGGCTGAATGACGTAGTTACCGTCAATTGTAGAACTGTTGTCGTAACGAAAAGCGGTTAGCACTGCTTGGTTGAACGCGGGCTTATCCTGCAAACGCGGTGTGTCATAGCGCGCGCCATAGTTAAGTGTCAAATTATCATTAACTACCCAATTATCTTGTAAGAAAAATCCGTAGCTTTTGAGCGAAAAATTAGCCGCAACAGAGTTGCGATCCGTGCTTGTGATTGGGAAATTATATTGATAGCGATTGATTCGGCCTGCCTGGAAGTCCGCAACGCTGGCATATGAGTAGGTGCCGTTGGTGTCTTGCAAGAAAAGATTAAACGTATCGTTTTTCTTGTAATCGACGCCGAAGGAAACTGTGTGATCACCGATGAAATAGTTGCCCTTCAAGAAACCGACCGTAGTGTTGCTTTCTAAAACATTCGATTGACGCGAACGCTCGGTGCCGAATACCACTTGGTCGACACCATTGTTCACACGCACGCTAACTTGCGGAGTGAAGCTCGCGTTTTGCGGAATACTGGAGTAATCGTTGCGCGACAAACTAAGTTCAGTGGAAAAGGAATCAGTCCAATCGCTATAAAGTTGGCCGGTTAGGTTTTTGTTGACTACATTGTCGAAGTACCAATGGTCAGCAGTAGATACAGATGAGTTCGAAATGTCCGGGGTGCGTTGGGTTTGACCAGGGGTACGGCCGTAACGAATCGAGGCCCGATGCTGATCACTGATGTTCCAGTCAACCTTAGCGATCAACTTCTCATCAGTTGTACTCAACTGCGTGAGATTGGACTGACCGATGGTGAAGCCCAAAACTTGAGCGCGCGCAGCAATCGCAGCTAAGTCAGCATCGGAAACAAATTGGGTAGAAACGCCATTCACCAGACGACGATTCACGATGGGAGCTGGTGCCGAACGCTCAAATTCTTCATACGCTAGGAAGAAAAACAAACGATCTTGCAAGATTGGACCGCCGAGCGTGAAACCATAAGTTTTTTCGTCATTGAAGCCAGTGAATTTTGTGTTTCCCTCGCCGTCACCCACCCAATTATTTTTGCGATACACACCATAAACCGTACCCTTAAATTCGTTGGTGCCGGATTTTGTAACTGCATTGATGTTTGCGCCAGTCGAATCGCTTTGCGAAACGTCATAGCCAGCCACGTTAATGTTCAATTCTTCAATGGCGTCAATCGAGATCGGGTTGCCCAACGAAGAAAACCCAGTGTCGTTTAGACCAAATTCGTCATTGCTGGAAACGCCGTCAATGGTGATGTTGTTGTAACGATTGTTTTGCCCCGCCGCTGAAATACCGCCGCGAT
>JAYTAO010000129.1:0-4849 GCA_043737435.1 Rhodanobacteraceae bacterium
AATAGCGGCTTGCACCCAGTCGTGCAGCCGCTTTGCTTCACCTTCGGTAATCATCGGGCCGACAAAAGTATCTTCATCGCGTGGGTTGCCGAGTTTCAGCGCCTTCACGGCAGCGACAAGCTTGGTCTTGGTCAGCTCATAAATCGAGCGATGCACGTAAATACGCTGTACGTGGATGCAGCTTTGGCCAGATTGATAATATCCACCGAACACGAGGCGTTCGACCACGTGATCCAAATACGGCCCTTGATCCGCGTCCACCACGCAGCCCGCATTGCCACCAAGTTCCAACACCACCTTTTTGCGGCCCGCTTTGGCTTTTAACTCCCAACCGACGCCGGGTGAGCCAGTAAAGCTCAACAGCTTCAAGCGATCATCGGTGGTGAACAAATCCGCGCCGTCCCGGTGTGCGGGCAAAATCGAGAACGCGCCTTTAGGCAAATTGGTTTCCGCCATTATTTCGCCAATAATCAGCGCGCCAACCGGCGTGCGGCTGGCGGGTTTAAGCACAAACGGGCAGCCCATCGCTAAAGCTGGCGCAATTTTATGTGCCGCCAAATTCAGCGGGAAATTAAACGGTGAGATAAAACTGCACGCGCCAATAGGTACGCGTTTGCTCATGCCGCGATAGCCGCGCGCGCGGGGTGCAATTTCAAGATTAAGTACCTCGCCGCCGATGCGCACCGATTCATCCGCCGCCACCGCAAAGGTATCAATCAAACGACTGACTTCACCGCGTGAATCTTTAATCGGTTTGCCAGCTTCAATGCACAGCGCCACCGCCATTTCTTCGAAGCGTTCTTTGAAGCGGCGTATGCAATGTTCGATGACGGCGCGGCGCTCATAAGGTGCCATACGGCGCATCGGAATTTCAGCGGCTACGGCGGCTGCGATGCCGGCATCAATGGCTTTTGCATCCGCCAGCGCCACCCGAGTTGCTACCAAACCGGAGTATTTGTCGGTGACTTCTAAATCGGCGTTGGCAAAAACGGCGGTGTTCGCCAAGTAATAAGGGTAGCGTTCAAGCAACATGATTATTCCTCAGTAACTTCAATTTTTTTGCACTCGGAAGGCAAATATTTCTTGTCCGCAGACATGTTGCAGACCCATTTTCCATCGCTCAACACATAGAGAATTCGTGTACCGGCGATCTGTTTTAAATTGAAATCTTTCGGGATATCCACCTGCAGCGCGCAGGAATTATCTTCGCCAATCGTGCCGTAAACAAAATCTTTGAAAACATTGCTTTCAATTTCAGCCTTGATCGGCAGCTCTTTGCCTGGGCAAGTATTTTTTGCGCTAAACACCGATTCGATTTCCGATCGTACCGGGCCTAAGTCGGCGGCTGCGTCCACGAGCGCAGAGGCGGCAAGCCTTTCGCTAATGCCAGGTACCAGATAGCCAAAATTCTTGTAGCCATAGTAGCCAAGCACGCAAATGCCAATAAATGCGGTCGCAAAGCCCTTAAGCGCGTTGCCGCCGCCGCTACTCCCTGCGTTTGCTACCGGAGCCTGCACATTCGGATACGAGGGCGCAACAGGGTTGTATCCCTGCGCCATTTGCGGCTGTTGATTTGGTGGCGGAAAACCTTGAGCCGGAAAATTAGGGGCAGGAAAACCCGGTGAGGGAAAGCTAGGCGCCGGCGCACTGGGTGCTGCAAAACTAGGGGGCGCGGCATAGGCCGGTTGCGGTGCAGCGATAGGTGGCTGCTGCGGCATAGGCGCGGCAACCGGTGCCTGCGGCAACATCCCAGCTTGCATCACCATCGTTGCCGCAGGTGTAGGTGGCGGCGCCGTCAGCTTAATTCCCAGCGTGGGCGCTAGCTCTTCAAGCCTAGACCACTCCGCGCGGCCTTCTTGCCAAAGGTGCGTGCGCTTGTTGATGTCCCCGAGGTTGAGTAAGCGTTTTAGCTCATCAATCGAAACCGGACCACGTTGCTGACGATCTTTATCAACATAAAACCACATGCGCTTTCCTCACCTATTTGCTTTTGACGTAGCAATCTGCCGAAGGCAGTCATTGCGAAACTAAAAACCAAGCTTCTTGCTTGCTGAGTATGCCGAAAGTTATCGCTGTTGCTTCAATTTGTGCGTAGAAAAAATTTCTATGCACACGAAAAGAATGTATTGCCTAGGTGCCGGACACAGCTATTCAACACCGTGAGTTTGCGTATCATCCACGGCAAAGTTTGGCCCTGCCAGACTTTGTTTTGCCATAGCAAAACATTCAGGACTAATTTGTCAAAAATGTGCAATTTCACTCGGGAGGAAACAAATGCGTATTGGTGTACCTAAAGAAACTAAAACCCTAGAAGGCCGCGTGGCCCTGGTTCCCGCCGCTTGCGGCGATTTAGTCAAAGCTGGACATGAAGTGTATGTCGAATCCTCAGCCGGGATTAAAAGCGGTTTTTCAGACGGCGATTTCGTCGCGGTCGGGGTAACAATTGCGAAAGATGCCGCCGAGCTATATCAAAAAGGCGAGCTGATCGTCAAAGTGAAAGAGCCGATTGCTGGCGATTTGGCTTTACTGCGGAAAGAACATTTATTGTTTTGCTATTTACACCTCGCCCCCGAACCTGCCTTGACCAAGCGCCTGCTTGAAATTGGACTGTGCGGCATCGCGTTTGAGTCCGTAGAAGAAGCGGATGGCTCGCTGCCACTGTTGGCTCCAATGAGCGTAATTGCTGGCCGCATCGCGGTGCAGTGGGGCACCACGTTGTTACATCAGCCCAACGGTGGCAAGGGCAAATTGCTGGGCGGGCTGCCGTCGGCAGATCGCGGTAAAGTAGTGGTTTTGGGTGCGGGTGCTGCGGGTGGTAACTCCGCGTCACTGGCGGCGGCCATGGGTGCGAATGTGGTGGTGTTTGAGCGACGCATTGATCGCTTGGAAAAAATGATGGCGATTGGTAACAACGTCACTGCACTCTACCCGCATGAAAGCTATGTGGCGCGTGAAGTGCGCGATGCCGATTTGGTTATTGGTGCGGTGCTTATTCCCTCGGCCCGTGCGCCGCGCGTGGTCACAACTGAAATGATAAAGTCGATGCAGCCGGGCAGTGTGGTGGTCGATATTTCTATTGACCAGGGTGGCTGTATTGAAACCGCCCGACCAACGACGTACGCAAATCCGACCTACGTCGAACATGGTGTGATCCATTTCGCGGTAACCAATATGCCGGGCGCAGTACCGCAAACCTCCAGCCAAGCCATTTCAGCGGCGATCTTGCCGTACACGCAACGCTTGGCGTCGGGCCATTGGCGCGATCATGCAGGGCTTGCCAAAGGCGTCAATGTCGAAGGCGGGCAATTGGTGCATCCGGCATTGCTGGAGAAATAATTGCAAACTACAAAGAAAATCTAGTCTGAAACCCCGCTTGTCCGCGGGCTGTGTTACGGCGAAGCTTTTGGGTTTCGTCGGTACAAATTTGCCAGCAGCGCGCCTGCGTTCGCGCTGCTCAACCTGTGTTGGCTAAAAATGGATGTTCAGCCAGCACCATGATTAAAAGATGCGGATTGGCAAATCTTTACCGGCTCAGTGAAAACCTTTTGGGTTTATGGCGCAATCCAGCCACGTTTGAATAAAGCTGTCGTCGTCGCGGCAAATTCGGTGAATGGAACGGCCGAATTCGTGCAGCGAGTCAGCGATGCGCGAGACGAATTGCTCGCGCTACCCGCATTGAGCTTTGTTACCGACAGTTTTGAATCATGCCGCTATTGAGCAAGCGGACGTTGCGGTGCCTGTGTCAACCAAAATTTTTCCGATCTAGCGTACTTGCAGCCGGCTTTTGTTAGGTCATGCGAACGGCTTGGTGTAAAGCAGCTCATCAAGCAAAGGCAGTAGAACGCGCCGAACACTCAAGCTTTTAGATGAAATCTGGCACCCGCCCAAAACGCTGAAAAGCGAGGCAAATTTACGTGAATACTGAGCCGGTGAAAAAGTCGTAGGTTTTACTTGAAATGAAGTGGTTCATAAATTGGCGCATTTACTCGAACCAACGCATAGCGCCCGATGCGTCGGGAATTGGACGCACACCCCACTTGGCGGATTGCAACTCCAACTTGAAAATCTGCGCAGGAGGCAACCCAGACGCGCTATTCTTGCCCAATGATCGAAACGCATTTAGAAGCCAATACAAATCGTGCGCAGTTTGAGCAAAGCCAAAAACGCTTAAATGCGCGCACGCTTGTGTCAATTGCCCCCGGCTTAGGGCCGTTAAGTTATTTGCTTCACTTGTACGAGGAGAATTTCATATTGTTAACCAAGCTAGTTGGCTCGGTGCGAAATTACTCAGGCGCAAATTTATCGCATGTGCCGAATAAACCGCCGCTTTGGTTGGAAATTATTGAGCAGCAGCCCTACACCAGTATTCTTCGAATTACCCACAGTTTCAATGCGGAAATTGGAATCGTGCTGGATCCGAATGCCTACGTGCGTGTATATCACGACACCAAGCAGGCGGAAACCACGCACTGTTTTGTCGGCGCAGAGCTGAAAAAGCTGTACTCACTTGAGGCGCCGCTGCGTGAAGTTAACGAAAAGCGATTGCAGATGACGACTTTTTTTAACAAGTGGCTGCACTATCTTGTTGAATCAGGCCATGAGCCCAGCAGTTTTGCCCCGGTCGATGCCCTGCCTGCCGCCCCGGCGAGCCCGATCTTGGCGCCGGAGCGGGTAGTGCGTTAGCGACGAGCTAGCTGAACAAAAACAGTCGCCTGAGCTTAAACCAGGATTAATGCAGTTGACGCGCATGTATTCTGACGCTATCTTTTCCAACTCAGTTCGGGGCTATAGCTCAGCTGGGAGAGCGCTACAATGGCATTGTAGAGGTCATCGGTTCGATCCCGTTTAG
>JAYTAO010000130.1:0-1882 GCA_043737435.1 Rhodanobacteraceae bacterium
AAAGCGGATGAACTCTGGTTAGGTAGTTTTGGTGGCATCGAAATAATTAACGTCCGCCCTGGCCTAACTTCGGGCATGGCGATAGGCCAAATACGGCCAGACCCTTCGGTGCAGTCAAGTTTGGCGCACGCACAGGTGCGCGCAATGATGCAAGATCGTTCAGGTCACATATGGATCGGCGGCTACAGCGGGGGCTTGCAGCGGCACGATCCAAACAACGCTGCGATTCGGGTTCTGCACTATAGCCCAATGCGCCCAAACGGCTTGTCTAGCCCAAGTGTAGGCAGCATTTTAGAGCGCTCCAATGGCGAGCTTTGGCTGGGTTTGCGCGAAAACGGCATTGACATCATTGAGCGCAGCAGCGGCCGTTTGCGCAGCCTAAAGCCACAAGCCGCAAACCCAGACGCATTGGGCAACGGTATGGTCATTAGCTTAGCGGAAACACCAGATCACGCGGTTTGGGCCGGCACGCTGGCAGGCCTGTTCCGCTTTGATCCCGTCACGCATAAATTTCGCGGCTACGGCGAACGGGCTGGGGTACGCGGCAGCACCATTCGACGCTTACTTGCTGGGAAAAATGGCACGCTTTGGATTGGCACGAATACCGGCCTATTTCGTTGGACGCCTGAGCCGGATACTGGCCCGAATAATGGCCTGAATACTGGCTTGAATACTGGCCCAGATAACACTGGCGGCGATAGGATTAGCGCAATCAAGATGACGGATGGCAGCGAACTCAACGCCGATGTCAACGCCTTAGCACTACAGCCCGATGGCCGACTTTGGGTGGGATCTAGCATTGGCCTGCATACATTAGCACCCGACTCGAAAGGTTTGAAAACCGTGCAAGGGGAACTCAATGGCGGTGCGCAATCGGCAAAGCCCAGCATTGTCGGGCTACTCGTTGATCGGCAAAATCGCGTTTGGGTGGATACCTCGGAAGGCTTAAATGTGCTCACGCAACTGCAGGAAAGCGGCGATAGCGCAAAAGCCGTGTTTGATCCGGTCAGCGACCGGCTGGGTATCGGCGGTAAGTCGTTTGGTGCTAATTTGCTGGAAGATGCA
This sequence comes from Rhodanobacteraceae bacterium, assembly GCA_043737435.1. Classification (GTDB taxonomy): domain Bacteria; phylum Pseudomonadota; class Gammaproteobacteria; order Xanthomonadales; family SZUA-5; genus JANNYA01. Next base: position 1,066 of record JAYTAO010000130.1, read on the forward strand.
AGTGGGCGCATTTGGACTCAGCAACATGTGTTGGCAGCAGATGCCCAAAGTGTTTACGTGTTGAGTAAAGCCGACGGCGTTGAGTTTGGCACCGCATGGTTTCGCTCATATGCAAGCACGCGCGATGGCTTGCTGCTGTTTGGTGGTAGCAAAGGCGTGTTGATCATCGAACCCGCAAAATTCCAACCGCGCGGCTATCAGCCGCCGTTGATCGCCACCGAACTCAGCGTTGCCGGGCAACCACGCCCAATTGGCGAGCTTGCGCAGGGCCTAGATTTACAGCCTGGGGCAGCCAATTTCAGCATCGAATTTGCCGCTTTAGACTATTCCGCGCCACAGCGCGTGCGCTACAGACACCGCCTGAATGGCTTCGATCAAGACTGGATTGAAACCGACGCGAATCGGCGCATGGCTAGCTATACCAACTTAGCCCCCGGTAGCTACACGCTACAGGTGCGTGCGAAGACGTCAGCCGGTGGCTGGACGCCGCACGCGTTAACGCTTCCCGTACGCGCCCTGCCCGCTTATTGGCAAACCACCTGGTTCGCGCTGGCGATGACCGTGCTGGTGATTGCGATTGTCTACATCGCCGTTCGCCGCCATGCCCTGCGGGTTGGCCGCCATGAACGCGAATTGGAGCACATGGTGGCCGAGCGCACGCTTGAGCTTTCATTGGCGAAAGAAAGCGCTGAACACGCACTTGAGCAGTTGCGCGGCACCCAACGCCAGCTGGTGCAAGCGGAAAAAATGGCGTCCCTTGGGCAGTTGGTGGCGGGTGTCGCGCATGAATTGAACACCCCGCTCGGCATCGCGCTAA
>JAYTAO010000131.1:0-1881 GCA_043737435.1 Rhodanobacteraceae bacterium
CTCACAAAGCTCAACCGCGTTGATGGCGCTGTTAGCACCGATGGTGATGGCGGCACTCGGCAAAATGATGGCCGGCGGTAAAGCCAAAGATGCGCAAAGTTTGGCCGGAATCGTCACCGGCGATATGTCGCGCCTAGGCCATCCAACACCGCAGGCGGCGCAAGAAAAAGGCTTTATGGGCGGCATGTTAGACGCCGATGGCGATGGCGATGTCGACGCGTCCGATTTGTTGAATCGCGGTTCGATGTTGATGGGGCTTTTCGGTAAGCGCTGAGGTTTTTACCCGTTGCGCCGCTGATTTCGGCGTCTAAAAACCCCGCGCATTTGATTCGAGCGGGGTTTTTTTAGTTTTTAAGGATCAGCGCCAACGCTTAAGCGACTAACCGCTATGCTTGGCGCTCTGTGGTTTTGAAAAGTGTGGCGTTTTGTTCAATCCTTTTTCCTTATTTGTCGGTTTGCGCTACACGCGCGCGCGGCGGCGCGGCGGCTTTGTCAGCTTTATTGCCGCCATTTCTATGGCCGGAATTGCGCTCGGTGTGGCGACCATCATTATCGTGCTAAGCGTGATGAATGGCTTTCAAAATGAAATGAAAACGCGGGTGCTGAGCATGGTCTCGCACGCGGTAATCAAAGGCTACGACGGTGAATTGGTGGACTGGCCGAACGCTTTGCAGCAGGCGCAAACCATGCCGGAAGTAATTGGCGCAGCGCCTTTTATTGAAACCGAAGCGCTGCTGCAGGCCTCGCAAACCGCTGGCGCATTTATACGCGGCGTGCTGCCTGAGGTGGACGGTAAGGTCAGCGAAATTGGCGCGAAGCTAAAAATAGGCAAACTCAGCGATCTGAAAGCCGGTGAGTTCGACATCATTTTAGGCGTCGAGCTGGCTTACAAACTTGGTGTGACGGTCGGTGACAAAGTAACTGTTTTTGCGCCGCGCGTGTCGATTAGCCCGGCGGGCGCCATTCCAACTAGCAAGCGCTTCACGGTGGTAGGCGTGTTTGAAGTGGGCATGTATGAATACGACAGCGCGATGGCGGTGATGCACTTGAGCGATGCGCAAAAACTGTTTCGCATGGGCAATGCGGTTAGCGGTGTGCAGCTCAAGTTGAAAGATATGAATCAAGCTTTGCAAGTGGCGCGCCGCTTGGCAGTGGATTTAGGCGGTGGCTTCACCATCGAAGACTGGACGCGTCGTCATGGAAATTTGTTCAAAGCGGTGCGCACCGAAAAAATCATGATGTTTATGATTTTGTGTTTGATCCTCACGGTGGCGGCGTTTAATTTGATCTCCACCTTGGTGGTTACGGTGATGCAAAAGCAGGCCGACATTGCGATTTTGCGCACCATGGGCGCGACTCCGGCTACGATCATGCGTATTTTTATGGTGCAGGGCACATTAATCGGCTGGATCGGCACGCTGGTAGGCGTGCTGTTTGGCGTTACGGTGGCGCTTAATATCGAACGCATCGTGCCGTTAATTGAAACTTTGCTGGGCTTTGAGGCAATGCCAGCGGACGTTTATTACATCAGTAAATTACCGTCCGAGCTTTCCTGGATTGACGTCAGCACTGTGGCCGGGGTCAGTGTTTTGTTTGCACTGCTCGCCACGATTTACCCGGCATGGCGTGCGGCCCGCACTAAACCAGCGCAGGCTTTACGCTATGAATAACGCTCAGGATTTAGGCGCAGTGATTAGTGCGCGCGGTTTGCGCCACGTCTATCAGGAGGGATCGTTAAGTACCGAAGTACTTAAGGGGATCGACTTAGATATCCAAGCAGGCGAACGCGTGGCGATTATTGGCGCGTCTGGCTCGGGCAAATCAACCTTGCTGCACATGCTGGGCGGTTTGGATCGCGCCAGCGCTGGCAGCGTCGCCTTG
>JAYTAO010000132.1:0-1875 GCA_043737435.1 Rhodanobacteraceae bacterium
CGCGGCATCAAATTCGTTTAAGCATTCCCGAAAAGTGGCGATCGCGGCTTTTTTCAAACCTTCGCTGTCGCATTCGCTGCCTTGCACCGCGCCCGGCCAGGCCAGTACGTCACTGGTCGACAGCGGTTTTAGTTCGGGATGACGATTGTGCAGCGCATCCGCCAAGGCCAATAAACCCTCCACAAGCGGCTGATTCAGCGCAAGCGCGTTTTGCTGTACTGGCGCTTTGTAGCGCAGAGTTAAATCCACTTTGCCGCGTTGAATCAGCTTTTGCGCCATTTCGCGCAGATGCGGCTCCAGCGCACGCAGCTCTTCTGGCAATTTTAAGCCCAGCTCCAGAAAGCGGTGATTCACGGAGCGCAACTCGAAAAGCAACTGGCCAAGTGCGCTTTTAGATTCAGCGTTGGCAAAAGCGGTCATGCTGCGGGCCATAAGTGCCTTTGGCGTTAAGGTGGGGGCGCGCATGGTAGCGCCAAACGCAGCTAAACTGGCGGTACTCCATAGATGAGATCTTTATGAACTTTTTTGATCCGGCTTGCGATTCGACTTGCGACCCAACGCGCCACGCTCGCGCAGCTGTTTTTTTGCTCTGTGTGATCGGGATTGGCTTTGCTGGACAGAGCATTGCGGCAGACACCATTTATAAATGCACCGCCGCAAGCGGCGCGGTCGTATTTTCAGCGAAACCCTGCATCGGCAGCACGCAGGTCAAGAAAATTGAGCCTAGGGTTGCCGTGGTCGGTGCAGAACCGGTATTGCCCGGCAACATTCCAGGACGTCGAGGCCGAATTAGTCCAGAGCCGCCGGTGGACACAACGCCCCATCGCACGCCGATGCCGCCCGTGCTGGAAAGCTGTCGCAAAGAGATGTTTGACTTAAAGCGGGTGCTGGATGCGCGCTTCATTGCGAATGAAGAAAATCTAAAAAATGCACGCGCTGCATTGGCGCAAAATTCGCTCGAATTGAGTGCGTCGCAAACCAGTAAGGTAGGCGCAGAGTGGGGGCTCATACTGGCTGAGCAACGGCGCACCATTGAACAGCGTTTAAAGGATGCTGAGGCCGCACTCACGCTTTTCTATCCAGACGAGAAAACAAAGTTTGCGGAAATTGCTAAACGCTGCCGAAAAAATTAGTTGCTGAAAATTATGTATTGTGCTTGCTTACGACCATACTCATGCGTATGCTCCACGAACTAACAAATGCCTGGGAGGGCGGGAACGATGAAAACAAGATTGATTTGTGCTGCGGTAGTTTTGGTATTAGCGAAAGGCGCTCAGGCGCAAGAAGTGATGATTGCAAAGCAGCTTGCCGGTGCGCCAGAAGAATTTACTGCCATGCAGCCGGCAGATCCAGTCGCTGCTGCGATTCGTTCTAAGAGTGCGTTGGTGCCGGTCAGCACTGAACTTGGCGCTGATGGCAAATATCACTGGCAGGCAAACTTGGCCGTTGATTCCGCGCGTGCGCGTGTGCTGTTGCTGAAACCTAACGACAACAGCTGGCAGATGAGCTTGGGTTCTGCCAATCGCGGTAGCGAAGCACTGAGTCGCGCTGAAACACTCGCATCCGTCCACACCCAAACCACTTTTGGTATGCAGTCGGTGCAGGTTCCAGGTGAGCTGTTCGCCTTTGAAAGTTTAAGCAAAGGTAAGGTTGCTTTCGATATTAGCTCAAACGATAGCAAAGCCACAAACGGCTTTTTGCTGCTTGAAGGCGATTCCAATACGCTGTTAATTTCTTATCAAACAGCCTCAAACCAGCGCTTGAACCGGCCCGTTTCGATTACTGCAGCGCTGCAAAACTTTGCGAAAAGCGCAAGCTCAACAAAAATTGATACGGCCGTCCTCAACGTAACCGCGCCTTCTGGCGCGCAAAGCC
>JAYTAO010000133.1:0-4835 GCA_043737435.1 Rhodanobacteraceae bacterium
CGCCATGCACGCCAGTACAAGCCACTTCACCAACCGCAAACAAGCCAGGTAGCGAGGTCGAGCTGTGCATGTCCACTTTCACGCCGCCCATGTGAAAATGCGCGGCAGGCATCACTGGAATCAAATCAAAACGCGGATCAATACCGCGGGTGTGGCAAGCGGCGAATGCGGTTGGAAAGCGCACGCGGATTGCATCGCCCAACTGGCGCGCATCCAAATAGACCTCGTGACCCTGCTCCATTTGCGCAAAAACTGCGCGCGCCGCGACATCATTCGGGGCAAGTTCCGCATGTTCATGCACCGATGCCATGAAACGTACGCCGGCATTATTCACCAAGCGAGCACCTGCACCACGTAATGCCTCAGTAATGAGCGGCAGCTGATCCACGTCACCCGCGGTACGGTTTGCCAGCGCGGTCGGGTGAAATTGCACGAATTCCATGTCGCCAAGAGCGGCACCAGCGACGTGCGCCAGTGCAATACCGCCACCGGTGGCTTCAACTGGATTGGTGGTGTGGCGGTAAAGTTGCCCAAGGCCGCCGGTCGCTAGCACCACATTCTGCGCGTACAGCTCAAATTGCTCACCCCGTTTGGTGCGTGCGTGGGCGCCGACTACTTTCCCCTGCATCTTGATTAAGCGTTCAACTTCAGTGAACTCGAACACCTCGATATTGCGTGAGTTAGAAACCGCGTCACGCAAGGCGCGCATAATTTCCGCACCGGTCGCATCACCACCGGCATGCAAAACGCGAGCGACACCGTGCGCCGCTGCACGTGAAAGCAAAGCGCCCTGCACTGCACGGTCCCACTGCACGCCGTAACCGCTTAACCAAGAAACGACGTCAGGCGCGTCTTCAACCATCCAGCGCACCGCCATTTTATTGCCAGCCCTGGAACCGCCCGCCAATGTTTCCGCCGCATGTTGAATCGTTGAATCAGCATTAGAGAGAGAAGCTGCAATACCACTTTGCGCCCAGCAGCTGGAACCATCAAGGCCAAATACACCCTTACACAGGACTGCCACGCGTAGACCCTTGGCAGCCAGCGCCGTGCTTAGCCCGGCAGCCCCGGTGCCAATAATTATTAGATCGTAGCGTTCAGCCATCTCGTGCTCGCTGTGCGTCAGTTTCTGACATTGTGCATCACTAATTGACGACAAAAATGTGGACTAGGCAACAGTTTTACATCTTCAATTAGGTTAAGTCGAGTAAATAGCGCATTGAACCCAGATAAACGGGCGATTGTCGGCACAACTCGGGCCGCAGTTTCTCAGCCAAGGCATATTCTTCGCGTGAATTGATGTGCTCGTCCTGAGCGCGAACGCCGGGATTCAGCTGTGCTCAACACAACGTTTCAAGACGTCGAGTTTGGGAGTCAGCAATTTCTTCTACCCGCTAGCCACGGCGCAAAACCGAGCGAGTGCCGCCGAAATATTTACTAATCAATAGCGCGCATCAGCGAATTAGAATGGTTGATACTAGCGCGCATGGAACTACTCGACCAAATTAACGCCGCACAAGGCAGCCGCGGGCGTCTAGAGGCAATATTTTTAAAACTTGCCGCCAGCGCGGAAGTTGCGCCTGCAGCCCTTGCACCCGCAGCCCTTGCGCCTTTGGCACAAGCCCTTTTAGCCTGTGGCGCGTTCGCGCAAGTACTTGACCTTGCTGAGCTTGCTGCAACCCTTGGGCCACTTGAGCCAGCTCTATCGGCGTTCGCCGGAACCGCAGCGGCCAATCTAGGCTTAGCGCAGCAGGCCATCGAACGCCTGCGCAGTGCGGCGGCGGCATTAAATGAGAACAGCCCAGCCGCCCTTGCTGAGGAGGTCTATGGCACGCTTGGACGCCTGTACAAGCAGCGCGCGCTAGAACGCGAAGGGACACGCGAACGTGCGCATGATTTCGAGCTCAGCTTAAAAGCCTACCGGGAGGCCTATCGAATTTCCGATGGCATTTGGAGTGGCGTAAACGTCGCGACTTTGAGCATGTTGCTAGAACGTAAAGTCGAAGCACAAAGTTTAGCGCGCACCTTGAGTGCGCAAATTGACACGATGCCAGTAATTTTCAACGAAACACTGTCACAAAAGCAGTGGCGGCACGCCGTACGCGGTGAAACTGCGTTACTGCAGAATGACTTGGGAACCGCAGCCGAGCACTACGCTATTGCAGCCAGCATCGCCCAAGACGCATTTCGTTTTGGGGAAGCGACCAGCATGCGCCGCCAAGCGCGCCTGATTCTGCAGGCTCAGCGCCGCAGCCCAGAATTGGCGGACTTATGGATGCCTACGCCGATGGTAGTGACCTTCACCGGTCACCGACTAGATGACGCCACCGCCGAACCGCGCTTCCCACTGAGTAGCCTAGCGCTGGTGCGGGAAAGGCTGCAAGAACGCTTAGGGAATCGCCAAATACGAATTGCATTTTGCTCGCTTTCCGAAGGTGCGGATATCCTGTTCGCACAAGTGGCGCTAGCAGCGGGGCTTGAGTTAAATATCGTGCTGCCGAACGACCGGACTGCACTTAAAAGTCAGTGGAAAGACCAGGGCTTAGGCAGCTATGCTGACGTCGTAGAACCGATACTTGCCGGAGCCAGCAAGGTTTATGAACTTGCCCCAGAAGGGCCGACCGGCACCGCCATTGATTATTTATATGCAAATGAAATTTTGCTCGGCTCGGCGATCTTACGTGCGCAAGAGTGCGAAGGAAATTTGCGCGGCCTAGCGGCTTGGGACCGCTTGCCCGCACGCGGCATGGGTGGCACAGCGACGATGGTGGCGGAAATGTTAACGCTGGGATTGGCGGTCGAAATCATTGACCCGCTCAATGCCAGCCTGCGGCAAATGCAGGGCAGCCCCGCAGGGCGCACCGCGGCGCGTCCGAACGTGGCACCGTGTGGACACCAAATGCGCGCGCTACTGTTCGGTGATTTCGTAGGTTTTAGTAAGCTGAGCACATTAGACACCATTGAATTTGCCGAACACGTGCTGCCCGCGCTGGCAAAAGTCATTGATGATTTTGAAGCGGCCGGCAAGCCTATTGCCGTGCGTAACACCTGGGGCGACGGGCTATTTTTAGTGCTTGAAGATGCGCTTGATGCAGCGCTCTTAGCGCTAGAAATTCAGGCCTGCGTATCTGCACTCGGCCCCAATTTGCGCTTCCCCCTGAAGATGCGGGTCGCCCTGCACTACGCCCCTGTTTTACTGATGACCGACGCCATTAGCCGCAGGCCCAATGCCGTAGGCCCAGGCGTTTCCCGCGCCGCAAGATTGGAACCCGCAACTGCGCCAGGATCGGTGTACGCAAGTGAGGCCTTGGCCACGCAACTCGCGCTCTGTCGGTATCCCAACACCCCGCGTTATTCCTTTTTAAAGCATTTGCCCTGGGCGAAAGGCTACGGCGTGTACCCGACTTATTTGATTGAGAATCAGGTGGGGAAGGTTTGAGGGATTGGGAAAGAAAAATGTGCGGGGCTTGGCTTGGTTGCGTAGGAATTATTTAACCTACACCCGCATTTCCCGACCCTGCATCAACAAATGCGCATACACCGCGTCGGCTTTTAGGGCGATTTCCGGCATGTCATAGCTGCTCGGCAAACCATTGTCGCGCATTAAATAATCTTGGATCGCTTGTTTCACATGATCGCGCGTTGCTTGCTTTGCTGCGAAATCTTGGATTGCACTGATTTTCGCCTTCAGGGTCTCGTAAAGCCCGGTCGCCACCGCTTTTAGGCACTTAATCTCGGTTTTGGTCAAATCTGGTTTGATCAGCAAATCAAATAGCGCCTGAGTTTCCTCGGTCATTCCCTCGCGGGCGGCGCGGCGCTGTTCTTGATCGAGTTCATCGACTAAAACCAAGAGTGCCGCGAACACCGCTTCAATATTCACTCTGTCCTTTTCGCTGTTGTAATCCGCCACCAGCTCTTCATAGTGCTTTTGAAAGTCGGTGCGTAGTGGGTTTTGCCGCAGCATCAGTTCCAACTTGCGCTGGATCGCGTCTTTTAGGCTCTGCACCGTGCTGTTTTTGACGCCGCTGTGGGAAAATTCTTGTTTCAGCCGCTCGAAATCAATTTTGCTAATGTCGTAAATTCGTGCCGGTTCCCTGACGCCGCCTTGCGATTCAATGCTGCGCGCTTCAATGCTGCGCGCTTCAATGCTGGAATCCACCACGCCCTGCAAAGTGCGCAGAATCTCGGAAATATCTGCTTTTTGTATGTCGTCATCCAAGCTGTTGTAGATCACTTTAAGCGCGGAAAAACGCTCGCGATAGCCATTGACCGCCGGGAAATTGACACAGGCTTTGAATTTCTTAAAACATTCCCGCGCCAAAATTTGGAAGCGTTTGCGGCTTTCATCGTTTTCATTGACGACTTCTTTGGCGTCGATAATCGCTTTATTCCGCGCGAATCCAGTCTTATCCAAGATATCCAGCAAGCGGAAGCCGCGCATGCTGAGCAATGCTTGCGCAGCCGCAATTGCCTCAGCCAAATCTGCAAGTAATTCTTCCGGTGGCCGCACCGGGTCTAAATCCGGCGGTAGTTGTTTTTCCGTGTCGCCTTCCGGCGAGACTTTATCGCCACTACCCGGCGCGCCTTCCGTACCGGCATAGGTGGAAAGCGCTTTGCGCAAATTCTTTAGGATCCCGCAATAATCTACGATCAAGCCGTTATTTTTACCCTCATGTACCCGGTTTGCACGCGCAATCGCCTGCATTAGCGTGTGCGCCTTGAGCGGTTTGTCCAGATACAGCGTCGCAAGGCTGGGCACGTCAAAACCGGTCAGCCACATCGCGCAAACGATCGCGATGCGAAACGGGTGATCCTGCTGCTTGAACGCGCTTTCT
>JAYTAO010000134.1:0-1872 GCA_043737435.1 Rhodanobacteraceae bacterium
CGCTTTGCTCATCGTTTTCAGACGCGCAGGCGATAGCGGCTGATCGCCCAAAATACGCTGTGCTTCAGGCATCGGTGCATGTTGATCGACGCTGGCATAAATCCAGTCGGGTTTCGCAGCACTAACCGCCAAACCAATGCGGCCAACCCCTGCACCGCTTGGAAAAGCCTGCAATTTTTGAAACGTTAAACCGCCATCGGTACTTTTATAGACCGCCGAACCGGCACCGGACTCACGAAAATTCCAGGAGCTGCGCTCTTTATCCCAAGTCGCGGCGTAAACCACATCCGGATTAGTCGGATGAAACACCAGCTCAGTCGCACCCGTCCAGCCGTTCTCGGTTTTTAATGTTTGCTTCCAGGTCGAACCCGCATCCTCGCTGACAAAAACCCCGCGCATACCGCTTTGTGTATAAAGTGGCCCCTGCACCGCCACTAAGATGCGCTTGGAGTTGCGCGGGTCAATCAAAATGCGCGCGATCCGATCCGCACCCATTAACCCTTTAGATTCAAAGCTTTTACCGCCATCGGTGCTGCGAAATACGCCTAAACCCGAATATGAGGAGCGCGAAGCGTTCGGCTCACCGGTGCCGACCCAAAGCGTTTCGGGGGCATTTGGGTCCACCGCAATATCCCCCGATATCATGCTGGGTAAGCCATCGCTCAGCGGCATAAAGCTTTGGCCGTTGTTAGTGCTTTTCCAGACGCCGCCGGAAGCATAAGCCACGTAAAAACTAAACGGCTGATTTGGCACCGATTCAATATCCACCACCCGGCCGCCTTGGATCGAGGGGCCAATGGAGCGCCATGACAGCGCGGTTAAAGTGCTGGCTTTGGTCATTGACTGTTGGCGTTCCCATGCCGCCCAGCGCGCCTCTGGATCGGTGCGCTCAGCAAACGCAGGCTTGGCCGAAACAAGCGCTGCGAGCGCGAACGCGATTGAGATCGTCAAAATGGAGGTACGCATAGGGCAAATGCCAGTTTTAAGAGGTGCGGAACCATAAAACTTAAGGGGCTAATCGGGCAAGTGCGCAGCGCGTTAAAAATTGCACCCACAAATAGCGCAAATAAAGAAAACGCACAAAGTTTCGGGCCTGCTATTCAAAGCGCGCCTGAGTTAAAGTCAGATGAGTTAAAGTCAGCCAAAGCTAAATTTAGATGGATGGGATCGTAATGCGCCAATTATTTGCCCGAGGAATTCAAGGTTTGCGGTTTGCAACCTTTGCTGGAGTTGCCATCGCTTTTAACTGCCAAGCTCAATCAATTGGGATTAGTGCGCCTGCGAATGCCACCACCGCACCCGGCGTAGCGGCAGAATCCGTCATTGTTTTTAATGTGACCGGGGCAATACCGATGACCACGGTCACTGTTACTAAAGCCCCAGGCTATCTTTATAGCCCTGGCTCAGCCACAGCGGGATGGACGTGTACTGGTTCTACTGGCCCGTTGAGTTGCCGCAGCACTGGCACCACATCGAACTTCAGTTTTGCACTCATCACGCCTTTAGAAAGTAGTTTTGTCAATCCAATTACGGCACCCGATGCGTCTGGCCTAGTGGCAGTAGACAACCAAACGGCAGGCAGTACATCGGTCACGACGTTTTATACCGTTCGCAGCGATATCGTGATTCAGCCGCCGACCGCGTCGCCAGTCGCGCTAAATCAAACCGTGGCGTTGAATTTCAATATCTTGAACGGCGGACCGAGCGCGCCATTCAATCGCTTTCGTCAGACGCGCGTCATTTTCACGCTACCTAGCGATCTTACTTACACAGGCGCAAGTACGGCACCTTGGGCCTGCACAGCCGCAGGCGCAAACGTGACCTGCAGCCTCGACGAAGCTGCAACAGCGAACCCAGTTTCCCGCCCTATTC